>CAWKZI010000004.1:0-24840 GCA_963854365.1 Gammaproteobacteria bacterium | reverse complement strand
GGAAAATCACACAATAATCCACGCGGGGGTGCGACGCTTTCAATTTGCTTGCGAACAGATCCCAGTGCGATTGTTGCAATACCCGCAACTTCGAAAACATGCGCTAACGTACTCACGGTACGCGTGCAAAGAGGTCATACAGGAGTGAAAAGAACAATGTCGACGCCTTTTTCTTTTAAAAGTCTAGCGCCTGCAGGACCACTGTCCATACGAATAGCACTCAAATCAAATTGATTGCCAGCATAAGATAAATGGATATCTGAGACTTTACCTATGACACCTTGCTCTTCGAGCTCATCCAATCGATCCAAAGGGATTACTGTATTCATGTCGGTTGCAAATCCCAATACATCGAAATTTGGGCTCCAGTGCCCTATTTGATAATCACGGTTGTTGTTTTTCAAAACACGATAACCTACATCTGCTGGCGCGAAATCTTCTTGTGCTGCATGATGCAATGAGGCTGAACTTACGACAGCAACCGTTGCCTCGCTTAGCTTCACAGGAGTGGTAAAGGCTCGCTCCACAAAAATAGGAGGCTCTGAATCAGATACCATCGCTTTAATTTCTGAATCCGACATAATATTCCTCTAGTTAATTTCCCTGTTCATTAAATAATAAAGCCTGAAGGTCTGAGGTTTAAATTTCTCAGTAAACCTCAATATATTAGTAGAGCTGTAAATCTAATTCAAAGTTCTCTCTTTAAATCAAAAAAATACTAACAGAGAGATCACTCATAAGTGGCGTAGCTTATTTCCCGTAAAATTCTCTTAAATTTAAAACGATTACCGCGTTAGAAAAAGAAAGCCGGAAAAAATTCAATCTTCTCCGGCTTTTACTTGAGTTGAACTAATGGACTACTTCAAATGAGAATAATCTGTTGCGCTCATCATATAAACCTCAGCTGAAATCGGTACCGGATATTTTTCGCGCAAAGCAAGCCATTCTGGATCGGACCCAAATGCCTGCCAAACCTCTGTTCTGTGTGCTCGATTGCGGTAAGCCAACATCCAAACCAAAGTATTTGGATCATCTAATCGCTGCCACACTGCTAACACTTCCGCTCCAAGTTTTTCAAAAATAGCCACCTCTTGTTCACGAAATCGTTGATGCAGGTTATCGATACCACCTACTCCATTTTGTATTGGCTCTGCAGTATACATACGCAGTTCAAAACAACGCGAGTCATCAGCTACATTTGATGAAAGCTCATCCGAGAGATCTCCAGATGGACCGCACGGAGGGGGCATATCGGCGGCGAATCCCAGACCATTGAAACTTAACCCTAAAACTAAAGTGAGAAATATTTTACGCATAACTTTTCCTTTATGTGGCATTATGTATTATTGACTGTCTATCAAAAAAACCCGCTCTTGCGAAATTAAATTCATTCTAATGCAAAAACCCAAATAGCCGCACCACCTTTTGGTAATTCATTTATTGGCATACCTTCGTCTTCAGCAAAATATCCATACATTCGCGTCCAGTCATTTACATGATAACCAGTTTGGCCCACTACCAATGCCAAATATTGCTTATCATTTACTGAGTAGGTAGCTATTGTCGAACTGGGAACATCATCAAGCTGTGACTCCCATAACACTTTCCCTGTTTCCTCATCCAGCGCTTTAAACGAGCGATTTAAGTCGCCTGCGAAAACTAACCCCCCTGCTGTCGCAAGTATCGAGCTAATAATAGGGCTAGGTTGACGATGTCTCCAGGCAAATTCTTGCTCTGCCATATCTACTGCTTGTATCCGCCCCATATTGCCGTTGGTATCCGGATTAAGAGCAGCGGCGAAATTAACGCCCGATGTTACCACTGAATAACCCTCGGTACTGGCGATTATGCAAGCTTCATTCAAGGGGATAAACAATCGATTCGTTATCGGATTAAAGGCTGAGGGAGGCCAGCTTTTAGCACCGTAGTGATTCGAACAAATAAGACTGACTGCTTCCGGGTTAGGAATTGTATCTGGATTAATTGTCTTGTGTCCGGTCTCTGGATCTATGGCAGAAACAACATTCTGTAAACCCATATCGATGGAAAACAAATACTCCCCTGTTGCTGCATCGACAGCGTCTAGAATTCCAAGCTTGCCAACATTCACTACTGCTTTACGAGCTTCTCCCTGGAATGGAATATTTACAATTTGCCGTTCGAAAGCCCAGTCTAAATCCCATTGATCATTGGCCAGATGTTGGTAGTACCATGCCAGCTCACCAGTATCTGGATTCAAGGCGATCGTCGCATTGGTATAGAGCGCATCATTGGTAATTCCATCTCTATTTACCGAGTATAGCAATGGCCCAGTGTCGTAAGTTGGCGCTACACCAAAATAAACCAGGTTAAGTTCTTCATCGTAAGCGCCAGCGTTCCACACCGAACCACCACTTCTTTCCATCATGGTTAAACCGTTCCAACTATTTCCACCCGGTTCACCAGGCCGCGGAATTGTGTTGAAACGCCACTTCTGCTCGCCTGTCTCAGTATCAAGCCCGAGTACCCAGCCACCTTTTGCAATGCGCAATGAAGTGATTCCCTGTATCACGGTATCACCAATGATCATCGGCGACATTCGCAGATGATACCCGACCAAACCTTCCTCGGTTTCTATTTCATGATCCCAGACAAGTTCACCTGTTTTAGCACTCAACGCTAAAACATGCAGATCAGAAGTAGGAACATAGACTTTGTCATCATGTAGGGCAATGCCCTTTTTTTGACTGGAAGGTACTGATGACGAATGCTGATACCGCCACAACAGCGCACCGTTAGTAGCATCAATAGCAAGAACCGTGTCAGGAAAGGTAAATAAGAACATTACTCCATCATGAACAATCGGACCTGGATTATTTGGCCCCGCCTGCAATGGCATTCGCCAGGCTAAGGAAAGATCATCAACATTGTCTTTATTAATTTGATCAAGCGTACTGTATCCCTGATTATTATAGCTGCGTTGCCAAAGTAGCCAATCCTCCTCTGGGGGGTCGATTAGCATTTCTCCAGTTACTAGAGTCAGGTTTGCCAAAATCTCTTCAGCCCCTTCTGCAACACTTGTTCCGATCACCACTTGTGGTCCGTCATTCATCTCTGGCAACAGGCGGTTCGATTGAAAATCAACTCCCTGCCCCAACGCTTCAGAGTCTGGGGTTACTCCATTGTAGTCAAGAATATAAGCCGTAATATCTTCATAGTCTTGATTTTCAAGACCAGCAGTTGAGCCAGGCGGCATTCTCCGTAATTGAGATGCAAGTTGGTTTATCGGCACGCCGCTCCAGCGAACAGCGAAATCAGGACCGGACAAGTTTGGTACCACCGTAGCACCTTCAAGATTCAAACCATGGCAACTCGCGCAATTAAGCTCATAAATTTGCTTGCCAGAAGTTGCTTGGGCCTCAGTATGCACTATCGTCTGCTGGCTACTCGCCTGCATACTCAACAAGGCTACGGCTGTGAAAACAAAAAGCGTTCTTATGCTAACTGGAAGACTGATTTTTTTAATGCTCATAATAGCATTCTAATACCTTTTCTAATTGCTCGACTTTTATTAAATCAAATTGCCAAAACTAAATTTTTACTTAACTTTCTATTGTAACCGCCATGACGGCAACGCCACTATTATGGCAGAGCTAGGGTTATTAACTTTGCTTCCGATCCGCCACCGGATGCAATCGCGATATACTGCTTCCCATCAATCATATATGACATTGGAGCTCCCTGCGGAATTCCAGGCAGCTCGATTTCATGAACTGTTTCGCCGGTTTTTTTATCCATAGCCCGAAGCATTGGAACACCATCAGTGATGGCTTGAAACAGAAAAGATTTCGTCACTAAGAGAGGTGAGTATGTACTTATGCCGACAGGTCCTGGGTCAGAAATTCCTTTATCGATAATGGTTTGCCTGATTCCCTCCGCGTTTGCCCTCACCCATTCATAATCACCGGTGTTTAAATTCACTGCGCTGATGCGACCGTAAGGTGGTTTGACTAATGGCAATCCCTGTGGGCTGGGAACGTTGCGGATGCCACTACGAATATATTCAAATTCAGTTTCAGCCGGATCTGTCTTGATGAGCTGCACAACAATTGGATTTGAAATGGATGGAATATAATACATCGAAGTTTCTGGATCGAAAGCAGCACCAGTCCAATTTGCTCCCCCACCCCACCCCGGCATATTTATTGTGCCGCGCTCAGAAGGAGGTGTATACAAACTACCATAATCATAGATACTGATTAACTCCAACGCTTCTGCTCTTAATTCTGGAGTGAAATCGATTAGGGTTTCATCAGAAATTCCCTGGGGTTCAAATGGTGCGGGTCTCGTGGGAAATGGCTGTGTAGGCGATGCGCGCTCCCCCGGAATATTACTCGGCGGCACTGGTCGTTCTTCGATCGGCCAAACCGGTTCTCCAGTTACTCGATCTAAAACATAAATAAAGCCCTGTTTGGATACTTGAGCGATTGCTTTTATCTCGCGGCCATCAACAGTTATATCAACAAGATTTGGTGCAGATGCTAAATCGTAGTCCCATAATTCATGATGAGTAGTTTGAAAATGCCACACTCTTTCTCCTGTGGCCGCATCGAGACAAACGATACTGGTGCCAAATAAATTAGCTCCCAATCTCTGACCTCCATACCAATCATTACCTGGTGTACCTACGGGCAGATAGACATAACCTAATTCTCTGTCTGCACTCATTAAAGACCAGACATTAGTAGCACCGGTTACTTCCCATGAACTATTTTCCCAAGTTTCGTTTCCGTATTCGCCAGCTTGAGGAATCGTATGAAAAATCCACTCCTGTTCTCCGGTATTCAAATTGAATCCACGAATATGACCAGGCGGCAGGTCCGTCAGCTTCTTAGGAACGCGGCCAAACATCGGATCGTCATAGATCACTGCACCTAAAATAACAATATCGCCAACTATTGAGAGCGCTGCTGAACTTGCATACATGGCTCGGCTTACTTCTCGACCTAATCCAACCGTTAGGTCAACTTTTCCCCCTTCTCCAAAATCCGGATCCGGTAATCCTGTGTCGGCATCCAAAGACCAAAGGAAGGCATTGTTCGCCCCCATAATGACTCTTCGTTTGTCCCCACTCTGCCAGAAACTCGCTCCACGATGATTAAAACCATTGTTAGCTGGACGACCGTGCTCCCAAGTGTTTGTATTGAAAACCCATTTTTGCTCACCCGTTTTTGCGCTCAGAGCAACCGCGTGTCCTAATGGAGTTGTCACGTAGAGAGTGTCATCGATTTTAATTGGGGTGTTCTTAAAACCAGAAGGCACAAACTCTGGACGCTCAAGAAAGGCAGCGTTATCTACAGAATCCCAAATCCAGGCAACCTCCAAGTCTTTAATTGTGTCTGTATTAATCTGATCTAGGTCAGCATATTTTGAAGAACCTGGGTCATTAGCATAGGTTGGCCAGTCATAGTCAGTAATCGACTGCGATTGAGCGGATGGCAGAAAGTTTCCAGCTAGAATAAAAAGCGAAATACTTAGCCGTAAGAAAAGTCTTAGATGTTGCTTTAACATTGAGGGCTTCCAGTCTTAAATCATCTATTTTGTTCTTTTTCAGACAAATCAGGATCGGAGATAGTCACATAAATAGATAGACAGATGCAAGGCAGGCGGGTGCTACAGCGCTGATCGACCGTTCTGCTACTAATTTTACACTTCTTCCCCTGAGCCTAGAAATAGTAGATATTTTTGCCTGTATTAATTACTGTTACTCTAGTTTTGTTCCATATTATTATTAGATCACCTAAGTTAATTCAGCAATCAAACTGATTAAGGTTGCTCAGACCGCCTGTAAGATTTGGAGAAGCAGAATGAATCACCGGACACTAGCTTTGCAGCGAAACCGAATCACTGTTACCGCAATACTCTCAGTCATCTTTACCACTATGTCTTTGTTTAGCAGCATCGTGAATTCTCAAAATCAAGATGAGTGGCAAGCTCTGCCTGATATGCCAGTTGGAAAATGGGAACCTGGAACAGTTGTTCTTGATGAAAAACTCTATATCTTTGGTGGCTATTCCTTTGGCGTAGTGAGCAGCAAGCGTTCAGAGATATTCGACCCAAAAGACGGTAGCTGGACCTTAATTCAAGAACTGCCCAGTGCTATTACGCATATGAACACCGTGCTGGATGAACGCACTGTTTGGTTTGCTGGCGGCTTTAAAGATGGGTATAAGGGCCATGCTATCGCTGAGGTGTGGAGCTATGATGTCGATCAAGATCGATATAGCGCTGCGCCCTTATTACCGCAAGCTCGAGCCGGTGGTGGATTGGCAGTGGTAGACAGAAAAATGCATTACTTTGGCGGGCTAATGACTGACCGGGATACAGATTCAAGCGATCATTGGGTTTTGGATCTGGATGAGTGGGCATCAGGACATGCAGTCTGGACCATCGCCGCACCCATGCCAGTGCCACGAAACCAATTCTCCACGGTAGTATTTAACGGAAAAATTTACGCTATTGGTGGACAGTTCCATCATGACAGCATGCAATTGGATCAGCCTAGAACAGATATCTATGACCCTCAAAGTAATTCGTGGAGCAGCGGGCCTGATTTACCTAAGGGACATTCACATGCTGAAGGTGCCACCTTCGTCCACAACAACCAAATATACATGCTAGGCGGTCACACCACCCCAACAGGTGGTACCAAATCTCAAGATCCTGACATATTAAGTCTAGCAGAGGGTGGACAGTGGCAAAAAATTGGAGAGCTACCAACGCCTTTGTCTTCACCCGCCGGTGCTATTATTGGCGATCAAATGTTCGTTGCCGGTGGCGCTCATCCTGGTAGTACCGTTATTGGAAAAATGTGGGTACGCGCTGTACCTTAATATTGAGTAAATTTTCTAGAAAAATCTATAAAATCCAGAATAAACCAATGGATACGTTAATATGAAAATTGTAAGAATAGTTAGCCAAGTCATAGGGATAATTCTGCTTATACCAGGACTAACCTTCGCGACTTTGCGGTTCGACAATCGCTCTGCAGATGGTCCATCGATTCTTTTCCCAGGTGGAGAATTAGTTTCTGGAACTCTACATACAGGGCCAGACCCTGATTGGAGTTTTACCGATAACATTTTTACTGTGGAATTACAGTTGAATGATCCGATGAGCTCCAGGCTAATCTATATCATCGAAGCAGAGGGGAAAATCTATGTTGTCTCTGGTTATATGTCTTCAACCCTGGGAAGAATTTGGAAGCACTGGGCAGTAGAAGCTGATGAGGGAGATGGTATGGCTGTGCTCAGAATTGGTGATACCCGTTACGAACGACGAATCGTACGAATTGAAGAAGGCGATATTCTCAATGGGGTTTCAGCAAAACTAATAACAAAATATGGTGGCGGTGAAGCCACCGAGCGAGCAATAGCAGGGTCACGCAGAAGTATTGAAGCTGGAAATACCTGGGCTTTCGAATTAGCACCACGTTAACCGATCTAAAAAAATCTATTCTTGACCAATACAGCTAATCCAAAATAAAGGCCTTACTGAGGAGATCGAACAAATGAAAATGAAAAACTATTTAATTGTGTGTACAACACTTGCTCTGTTGATTCCACTAACTATTTTATTCACTCCAGGGCTTTCTGACTCCATGGAAACACGAATGTTAACTTACCTTATGACGAATTCTCGCTAATAATAGGCAGTAGTTACAAAAAATTTGAACACCAAATGATTCATTAAGATAGCTCTATTAGTTTGGCATTTCGTCATCGTATTACTACATCGCAAAAACTAGGACTCAGGCTGAGCCACTTTAAGCAGAGACTCATGAAGCAATCTGAGCGCCGCACTAGTGAACGACAACATATTCTCTTTGCGATCAGTGGAACCAGTTTCAATTTTAATTGTTGCTTCGACTGGCCCAGCAATACCAATAACACTAACCCCGGGACCGCTGCCATAAGGAGTACCTGTTGGTCCTGCCACTCCTAATTCTGCCACTCCCCAAGTTGTGCCGAGCTTAGCCTTCGCACCACGCGCAAACTCTATGACCATTTCTTCACTTAGTGGTTGTAATGCCCTGAGTTTTTCCGAATCGAGATCCAGAAAAGCAAAACGCGAACGTTTAGTATAAACAACACTGCCACCCTGATAAAAACTGGATGCACCGGGCACTGCAAGTAGATTGGCAGAAATTAAACCCCCAGTGGAAGATTCGGCTACCGACACAGTATGTTTATTCTGCCTCAGTAATTCAGCTACTATTATAGTCTGCTCAGTTAAAAACATCATAAAGGTTCAGCCTATTCCTAATAATTGATTCGATGGTCTACAATTGAGAACTCGTTCAAAATGAGAATGGATTCTAACAGTAATTCGCTTTATTCTGACCCATCATTATTTCAATTAGGAAATGGCCCCATGTCAAAATTGATCTGGCTCAGCATCACTTTATTCATACTAAGCGGTTGTCGCATAGCAGTCGATAGCAGGTCCGCCCGAACTCAACCCGGCACCGATATGGGCCTCTACTCCCCATCTCAACATGCTTTATACGATGGGCGTTTCAAATTGCTTGGCCAAAACATTTATCATGCTGGTTCCCTTAATGACTCCTCACCTTGGAATCATATAGACAATGAGGCTCGTAATTTGCGCCACGTTGCCGGAGAGATCCATATTGATGTTAACGAGATCAGTAATACCGGCAAGTTTTGGGCTGAAATGCAATTGCCAGAAGGCCAGTATCGAGTAGAGCTTGAACGGTTCAATGAGTTTTCACCATGCCAAGACGGAGGTATCGCCGCCTATTTATTTGAGCATGGCAATGCCGGCTGCGGAGACGCCAACTGGCCCAAAAGTTTGCTATTCGTTGCAGGCTGGGGCTTTGGAAATGCCACTCTCAATGGACAACCACTTTACGATGATTACGAAATTCATTTCATGGTTACTCAAGGTATGCGAGACAGAGACAGTTTACAGGTACAGCTAAACCCTGACTCAGGTGAGGCCGGATCAATCAATCCTGCTACGCAACAGTTAGACTTCTTTATTCGTAGCCCGGCACGAAATGAGAATAATCATCCAAACAGAGAAGTATTTGATCATTTTTTTGCAATGGAT
Source organism: Gammaproteobacteria bacterium (assembly GCA_963854365.1). Lineage (GTDB taxonomy): Bacteria > Pseudomonadota > Gammaproteobacteria > Pseudomonadales > Pseudohongiellaceae > UBA9145. The sequence goes on along the minus strand of CAWKZI010000004.1, from coordinate 15,726 downwards.
GTGATGTGGAGAAATTAACTTTCGAAGTAGATTTTTAGTTTGGCTAAACCTTCATTGATATCTGCTACATCAATTCCTGAATAGGCGAAACGGACATAATGTCTTTTTTCGTTTTCCAGTGGTCTTCCAAAATGCTTACGAGTACAAAATGACACATTAGTGTTAATCAGCGCCTCTTCCATCAGCTGATTCACATCCCCAATCTCTTTCCGAACCATGACCTTCGTAACATTCGGAAACAGGTAAAAAGTACTATTTGGTGCCGCTATCGATAGTCCTTCAATTGCATTCAAGCCAATCACAGCAGCATCTCTGCGTCGTCGTAATTCATCTAGTATAGAATCAGGTCCAGATGTATCACCTTTAATAGCTCCTACCATTGCCTGTTGAATGAAATGGGTAGTGCAAGATTCGATGTTCGTATTTAGTTTATTGAACACTGCAATAATCTTTTCAGGGCCGATTGCTGCCCCTAAACGCCAACCAGTCATCGCAAAGCGTTTTGAGCAAGTGTAGAGGATTATCGATCGTTCCTGCATGCCAGGAATATTTACGATCGTATCAGGCTTACCACTATATTGAATCTCGAAGTATGCTTCATCGCTCAGAACCCATAAATCATGTTTAATGGCGAGCTCTGCTAAAACTTCCATTTCTTCTCTGGAGGATTCCGCGCCATTGGGGTTTTGAAAATTATTATAAATTAATGCACGAGTGTTTTTATTGATACTAGCTTTTATAGCATCAAGATCAAGATCAAATCCTGTATCCGTTTCTATGTACCCATAGGGAACTGCAACTCCTCCTTGGTACTCAATTTGTGATTCATAGATAGGATAGCCAGGATTAGGATAAAGTACTTCATCTCCTATATTCATTACTGCAGACAAGAATTTCCCAATTACCGGCTTACCGCCGGGCTGGATAGATACATTTTCTGCGCTATAAATTAAGCCTCTCTTCGCTCCTACATCGCTCGCGATGGCTGCCCGCAAGGCAGGAATTCCTGCTCCTGGACAATACCCAGTATGGCCATCAGTTATAGCTTTATGAGTGGCCTCGACAATATTTCTCGGTGTTGGGATATTTATATCACCCAAGTGGAAGGGGTATATTTTATTCCCTTTTTCACCCCAAGCTGCAGCCGCCGCTGAAACAGCAAAAGCTGTTTCAGTGCCTAGTTTTCCCAATTGATTTGCGAGTTTCATTCCCTATCCAACCCTATTTACTAATTTTTTTTGCTATTTCTTCTTTGCTGACTTGTTCTTCATAACTTACCGCCGCGAGTAGCTTACTTGAAATTAAGAGTTGACCCAATTCCGTTAAATTTTACTATGGCCAAATCAAGTCAGCAGGATGTGGCACTCGACTCACTAGAGGTATTACTTTTGGGACATATAATTCAGTGAAGGTCTTTGCTTGCTTATGCCTATCCAAATCTTCTTGGGTTTCCCACTGTTCAACTAAAATGAAATGTTGTTTGTCCGCTTGAGAATGATATACCTCGAAACGCACACAGCCCGGCTCATCACTGGACCGCCTTGCCTGCTCAGCAAGCAAAGATTTAATTTCATTAACATCGGATTCGTTGTTAACAGTCAAAACTACATTGTTATAAATCATGATACCTCGCCCAATCTTTGCTATTGAAATCTGCGTCATCAGTTAATACCTTAGTCATTCTCATATGCCGACTGACTATATTCAAGCTGTAGAAGATACATCTGTAAAATGGATTTCAATTTTTTAACTCCGTTTTCAATTACAAATCCAGCTATTTTCCAAAATCTGACAAGTCCCCATTTATAAAACAGCTTACTCTGTGTTTAAATCAACTAAAATAGTATTAAACAAGCCCAGCCTAACTGGATAAGTAAATCCTTGGAGCTCTCCTAGTGAATGCACAAAAACTAAGAATAATTACTATCGGTCTTTTACTCTGCCTATACTCCGCAAACAGTAGCGGCCAGAGCATCGAAGACGAAGCCGTAAGTTGGCTTCAAGGCTTGATTAGGCTAGATACAATAAACCCCCCCGGGAACGAAGCTCGTGCAGTCGAATATCTCGCAGAGATATTCGACACAGAAGGTATAGAATATGAATCCGCGGAAAGCGCACCGGGAAGAGGAAATATTTGGGCTCGACTCAAGAGCAGCCAACCAAACCCTGAGCCAGGGCTAATTCTGCTTCAACACACAGATGTGGTGCCTGCTGATAAAGAATTTTGGACTATTGACCCTCTTTCCGGTGATATAAGAGATGGCCAAATACTTGGTCGCGGCGCTCGGGACATGAAAGGTCTCGGCGCTCTTCAATTGTCTACTTTTTTAAGTCTGCATCGATCAGGTATAGAGCTCAATCGCGATGTTATTTTCCTGGCCACCGCTGATGAAGAGGCCGGGGGCTTCTTTGGCGTGGGCTGGCTGATTGATAATCGCCCAGAAATATTTGAGGGAGTCGGTTTTCTATTAAATGAAGGCGGCGGTAGTAGTCGTAATAATGAGAAAATTATATTTGGTGTAGAAGTGACCCAAAAGGTTCCCGTTTGGCTGCGACTAAATTCTATTGATGTTCCAGGGCACGGATCTTCACCACGACCTAATTCCTCTGTTACTCGTATAGTGAGGGCACTCAATACAATTCTCGAGAATCCTTTCCCACCAAGAATTATTGCCCCCGTAGCGGAATATTTTTCGGCACTTTCGGTAGATATGGATGAAGAATGGGGCCCTGCTTACAGCAGCATTGATCGTGCAATTCAAGACCCTCAATTTATTGAGAAATTGCATGCGGACCGACCAGGTCACCACTCGCTGACTCGGGACACTTGCTCTATGACTCGCCTAAGCGGTTCCAGCAAGATCAATGTCATTCCTCCGTCAGCATGGGCGGAATTAGATTGTCGTATTCTTCCCGACAAACCATCGGAACAATTCATAGCCGAATTACAGGAATTGATCGCAGGCACGGGCGTGGAAATTGAAACCATCATGGCATTCACACCAGCGATTTCAGATACGAACTCGCGTGTATTTGATGCGATCCAAAATGTCACCCGGGAGCTTTATCCTGGCTCAAGAGTTTTGCCCTCAGTAAGCACTGGATTCACTGACAGTCATTTCACCCGAGACTTAGGTATCGTTAGTTATGGTTTTAATCCTTTAATTACTGATAGTGGCGAACATACTGGCGTTCATGGAAATGATGAGCAGGTTCGAGAGTCTGCATTCCGACAGGCTGTTGGAGATTATTATGCAGTGGTGCGGAATGTAGTGACTGATTAAGAATTGTTTAATCAAACTTAAATGCATTAGGAGTGTTCGCTTCATCAACTTCCATCGGAAGACGGTGCTGCAATCGCCCAACCACATAAACAACACTAAATTTCACGAAGTACTTATTTTATGTTCTATGAACCAAAGAAGAAAAACCACGGCCTACCCAAAAATCCGTTTAATAGTCTAATAGTCCCGAGGCCAATCGGATGGATTAGCTCAGTCGATGGGAAAGGGGTTTTTAATCTTGCTCCCTATAGCTTTTTTAATGCGGTGTGTTATCGACCACCAACCGTAATGTTTTCTTCCGGCGTTGGTAGTGGCGACGACAAAATGAAAGACTCTCTGAGAAATATTGAAGAAACCGGCGAATTTGTCTGCAATCTTGCGAATTGGGAAACTCGAGAAAAAATGAACCAATCATCGGCTTCCGTGTCTCCGGAAATCGATGAGATTGATCTTTCGAACCTAAATTCAATTGCCTCTGAAATAATTAATGCTCCTCGTATTGCCGAAGCTCCAGTCCATCTTGAATGTCGTTATTTAAAAAGTGTAGATATACCCACATGGAGTGATACCGATGTTTATACAATGATACTCGGCGAAGTTGTCGGCATTCACATTCGAGATGATCTCATAACTGAGGCAGGGCTAGTTGATGTGGCAAAGATGCTACCCATCGGCAGAATGGGATATAACGACTATACACGCGTCGATGCTAATAGTTTATTCACAATGGATCGACCAAAGTAGATCAAACCGGGCAAATTTTTCAAGTGATCAATAAATATTTTGAGAGCATAAACTTTATTGGCTTGGCTTTTTGGCTTGGCATTATAGCCATTAGTCTATCCCTATACTTTCTGTACCCTGAGCTATTCGCACCTCAGCAATTGCGAAATCTATTTTCTGAAAATCTAGTACCAGGGCTATCTCTCTATTTTTTAGTATCCACCTTGCGAGGTTTCACTCTAATCCCATCGACACCATTTGTATTCGCAGGGATATTGGTTTTTCCACCTTGGCCCCTGTTCTTAGTTAATTTCATTGCAATCTATACTTCATCAGCCATTGTGTACTACATGGCGAGAGCGATTAAATTTGATCGTTATTTCCATGACAAATATCCACAGCAAATTGAAAAGCTCACTCAATTATTAAGAAACAAAGAGTTACCAGTCATAAGCATTTGGGGGTTTCTGCCGATGGTTCCAACAGACTTGATCGTTTACATTTGCAGTGTCTTGCGAATAAGTGTTTTAAAAACCTTAATTGGAACTTCAATTGGCGAAGGGACTATTTGTGCGATTTACATATTTGGTGGTTACTACACTCTAAGTAGTATTTTCAATATTGCTTAAGAGTATTTATTCCAACCTTAATCCCAGAATTCGCAATCTACTGTTTCTCTAATTAGCCAACATCTTCAGAATCGAAGGTGTCGACTAGATAAGATTAAGTTAAAGTTACAAACATAAGAAGTGAGTCTGGTTTTCATCGGTTCTAAATCTCTAAGATGAGACTCCGATGAAAACCAAATCTAGAAGAGCTTAGTCTGAAGCATCCTGCTCTTGGACTCGGGCACCATTTAGGCGGCTATCCATTGCGTAGTTTCCCTCATGGCAAGCATACTCATACTGAGTGTATTCACTGTCTGATTTATAAGGAAAAGCTACTGTCCAGGGTGCTGTATAAGTTTTCGGGTCATCTACAGTTAGGGTGTAACGAAGAGTATTCTCATCCTCAATAGTAAACGTTTCTATCATTTTGCGACCTTCATTCTGAACCGCATTGCCAGCACCAGACCCAGGTGCACGCATATTGCCAACGTGGCGAAAATTCGTTGATTCAATAATTAGAGTATTCCCCTCCCAATGTCCTCGAGGATCACCTTCCCAAAACTTAATTTTCTCATTAACGTGGGGCCCGGCATCAATAGGAATTATACGGGCATTGTGAATCATCTCGCTATGGATCATTACAAATCCTGGCGACTGTGTGATTAACTTACCGTTGTTGTAGGCTGTCGGCATCATCATCCCGAATACCCCACGGGAAATACACCTGTCTCCCGATTCAACATTCGCTGCCGTATCGTGTTCGTGTTCCACGTTATAAGCTTTGGCAGCTATTGCGCCTTCAGTAAAAGCTGGTCGGCGGCCATTTGGTGGATCGACGATCAGTGCTGGAGCATCTGCTTCGGCATCAGACCAATACCAGTCAAACCAATAGTTTTCATAAGCTCCCACGCCGGTGCTGTTCTCAAATCCAGTCCATACCGCACTTTTCCTGTTTTCGTCGCGAGTTTTTATGAATGCAGCTACTTCTTCTTGTGTTGGAATGCGACCCTGAAATTGATCAGATAGTTCCAGTGGTGTTGCTGTAGCACCAACATTATTCCACATGCCGGTGATATCAGGCTGACCATCGGAAAGTATCTTTGGCGTATACACTGATTGCGCACTCAGCCCGAAACTTAGAGAGAAGCTTATAGCCGCAGCAATAACGTTGGATATAGGAGTTATTTTGGGTAAAGCTGAAATATTTTTCATTTTCTTGCCTCAGCTGGAGATTTACTTTTAGAGTGTCAGCTCGATATTAGTACAAATCGCACTAAAAACTGAAACTTTTTAGTCCAAGTTAGCTTGTCTGATTTTACACATTTTAAAAGGAGTGGTCCGAAAAGTTATAAATTTACATTAAATCCTCAACAAATCACTCTTTTACACCCACTTGGTCAAGAAATACTGCAGCTAGATTCTACTTTCCGGAAACACCTTTAAATCAAAGAAGTCATGAGAATAATCCACTTTTTACAGACATCTTTATTGCTACTCGCCCCAAATACAGTTTATGCACAATCTCCGATAAGCAAGTCTTTGACCTCTGCTCGAGCTCCAGATGGTTGCTTCACATTACATAATTTAGTTCATTTCTTTCTGAAGTGATCTTTCGTATCTGCATCAATCATTGAATTAAGTTCTTTTTCTCTTTCCTCCTCGCCGAACCCCACGTACTCCTTCGTCTGAGCCAAAAGCGCCGCCATCAATCCAACTGATTGTTAAGCGTCATTGGGTAAGTGAAGTCGAACCGGGATCCCATCACAGCTTTCCCGTCCGCCACTCAACATCTCTATCAGCTGATCGGCCCAGCTATACTTTTGTCTACGTAGGTCATGGTAGAGGTCATGGGAATCAGGATCTAGAGTGCCTTCATGAATTTGGGTTTGACCCGCGCGATCTAGAACAATTCTGTTTGAGGTCTGCAGGTGATCCATCCAATAGGACTCAGAATCTCCATGCTCTACCCAGGATGCTTCATCGTTATCAACAATCCAAATTCGAATCCGACTCGACTCGCCATCTTCTTCGGCCCTCTCTAAAGTCACTACTTCTCCTCCGAGCTCAGAAGCGACAATAGGAATTCCAATGAGTAGGACTGGTATTCCAACTAATAATCCCAAAAACCAATAAACGTATTTCATATTTTCTGCCTCTTCATGTGTTTTTTTTGGGCTCTGATAGAATTTAATGAAGACAGAACTGCTTTCAAGCGCTTCCATCTCTAAAAAATAAACCTGCCCCTAGCAATTTGGTTGTGTGTCCATTGCGCCCGCCCACCGAGAGTTAGAAATGTAGTCATAGGTCAAATACTTTTCTGTAATACTCACATAACTGCGAAAGAGTAGTAGTTATATCAGTTGGGAAAAGCATATTATCGACAGCCCAGAGATCGCCAGCTTCGCTCTTAGCGACCGTGATGACCGATCTGATCGGTAATGGAGATATGAATTTCCTAGGATCACGAGGAAACAGTGCGTCTTATGATAGCGTTTACTGGATTGAGAAAATTCACAGCAGATCACTTAAAAAATTCAAGGGGTTCGCGTTACTAAGAGCGATGAGATTTCTTTACTAATGTGACCTTAATCCACAAACCTCAATCAGCTTTTTAGTATTTAACCCCAATACTCTTTAATAGTTCCTGTTAATTTTACTTTACACTCAATTCATAAGGAGGACGGCTATCTGTCATGATTAGATTTAATTTCGCCTGCGCTTTCTTTAGATTCAATAAATCGTTCAGTTCTATCATTTCGCAATCATCTTCTACCATTTGAGTAACTGTCACTGGGTAAAATTTACAATCGTCTGGGCGGTCAAAGTAGATAGTGCAGATGTATTTACCCTGCATTGGCTCGCGCCTTAACCATGGACATTGATTCAGTTGAGTATCGGTCTCAGGATTCTTCCAAATTTCACCATCATGAACATACTCGAATATTTCAGGTCTAAAAGTTTCCCAAAATTCAAGCTCACTTTCTGACGCAGAAAGCCTATCACCGCCGTATTTTGTACAGCACTTCCCGCATTGATTACACTCTTTCAAATGAGAATCGCCATTAGTAAGCTTTAGGTTGGCATAAAAAGAGAACCGGAGTTGGCTATTAAATAGCTCGCTCCAATTTTCTAATCAAATATCTTGAATTCAAAGATTAACGAAACTAATTTCCAGCAGCTACCGCATCAGCTTCTTGCACTCTTGCGCCTCGCAGTATATTTACCATGCCATAGTTACCTTCATGACAGGCATATTCATAGAGTAATCCGGCAACTTTTGTCATCGAGACTATAGCGGTAAACTTATCCGAATAAGTTGAAGGATCATCAATAGTAAATTCGTAATCTACGGTCACCTGATTGGTACGAGTAAAACGTTCGATTAACAATTTGTCTGTGGATGTGCCAGTTGAGCCAAAGCTACCTGTTAGACCATTAAAATTACGCGTTTCGACAACAAGAGTATCACCATCCCAATAGCCGCGGGAATCACCCGACCAGAATCTGACATTGTCATCTATAGCTGCAAAATCAGCTGGCGAGTCTGAGATTGGAACTGTGCGAGCGTCATGGACCATTTCCGTTAAGATAACTACATGATCTTTGTTCTGGAAGATCTGAACGTTGTTGTTATAAAGGCTTGGAATAAATGGAGGTCCTGCGTTGAAACCAACCAAACACCTTTCGGAGAGACCTCGATCCTCAGGGCCATCCGTGCCAATACCACCACCAATAATCAACGCCGGTCTCGTCGCTCTTGTGGTAGCCGAGCCGTAATTACCAATTTGAGTTGTGGCACCTTCGGCCAATGGCGGAATACGACCATTTGTCGGATATATAATGTGTGATGTGCGAACGGTATCGCCTATGCCAGCGTTCTCAATCCAGAAATCATTGTAAGACTCGTCCACGCCCGAAATAGGTAGGGCTGAATCGGAATTAGCGTCTGCCTCAGCACGACGGGCTAATGTATCAGCTATTTCTTGCTCCGTAAGAAATTCACGCTCACCATATTGCGTAGGCCGTTGCAGCGGCACATTGGATGAAAAATTCCAGACGCCTTGCAAGTCAGGCTGGCCCCATTGGGTGAGAGGGACCTCATAGTCGTCAGCTGCAAACGTGCCAAAAGATATAATTAGAGTAAGTGCCAAAAGCAGTTGCAAGTTTATTTTGTTCATTGTCTGCTCCAGTTAAAAGGGGGGCGAACTAAGTATGCCTAGCTTAGCATGAAATCTGAGTTTTTTATCTTCACCGCAAGTAGCTCTTTATATCAACTACCTCAGGATGCCGAAGTAGTGAATGCGACTTTTTCCTCCAGGGATCATCAAGATATGCTTGATCGCCTCGGCGCATCAACATCAGGGAAATAACCTGGTGACACTAAAAGATGATATTGGTGCATATCGGAAATATAGACTGAATCTTATTGAAAGCGTTCGTATGAGCGTGATTAGTATATCAAATCTACTCATGACCTCTAGATCGGAATTGGCCAACTCAGGCGCTCGAAATCGGTATTTTGATATCGTTCTGCAATTTCAATTTTACCAGAAAGATCGTTTCAGCAAGACTTTTCGCCATAACCTACACAGAGGCCAGCAAATTGGGTAGGCAGTGTTTCGATAAAATAGATGACGAAAGGTTCCGCTTTTATATTGACAATATCGAATTTAATATTCGTGAATCGCGAATAAATGCTTTTTAAGAACGTAAAGATAGTCCAGATTTAATTTATCTTTTGCATATAGGCACTCTGGCGGATGGATCGAAATACTGGAGGCGTGGCCAATTTTATCGGCTGAATTTCGGCCATCATTTTCGAAGAGTCGGGGTATCTTTGCACGTTTTGTGGAAGAAAATTAGCCTAAAAATTACTGGTAAGTTTTAGGCTACAGCCGTATAACTATTCTCTCTCAAGCTGACTGACTAAGTCTTTAGCAAGAGGTCTAGCGTTCGCTAGCCGGAAGATTTTCCTGTACTCGTGCTCCGCGCAAGATATTTACCATTCCATAATTACCTTCATGACAGGCATATTCATACAATTGTCCTGCAACTTTTGTCATTGGGACGATAGCAGTAAATTTATCTGTGAACGTTGACGGGTCATCGATAGTGAACTCATATTCGACGGTAATTGGGCCACGCCGGGTAAATCGCTCGGTCAACACTTTATCGTAAGAGGTACCGGCGGCGCCAAAGCTAGAACTTAGTCCATTGAAGTTTCGAGTTTCTACAACTAAAGTTTCTCCATCCCAGTAGCCTCTAGAATCACCAGTCCACAATCTCACATCATCGTCCAATGGAGCGTTGCCGTTGCCTTGCGGCGAAAGAGGAACCATTCGTGCATCATGAATCATCTCTGTTACTAGTACCACGGTGTCTTGATGTTGGATAATCTGTAGATTGTTGTTGTATAAGCTCGGAATCATCGGAGGACCTGCATTAAACCCAATGATGCAACGCTCGGAAAGGCCACGATCTTCTGGGCCATCGGTGCCGATGCCGCCTGCCGCAATTCTTACCGGGCGAGATTCACCTGTTGTATCACCACCATAAACGCCCTGTCCTGCGATAGCACCTTCTACTAAAGAAGGTAGCCGCCCATTGCTTGGATAGACTATGTGGGATGTACGCACATCACCGCCGATTCCAGCATTTTCGATCCAGAAATCATTATAGGATCCGTCTACGCCCTCTATATCAAGCGCAGCATCAGAATTGGCATCTTGAGCAGCTCGACGACGCTGGATTTCTTCAACTTCGTCAGCGGTCAAAAACTCGCGCTCACCAAAATTAGCTGGCCGCTGCATCGGTCTGTTAGACGAGAAATTCCACACGCCCTGTAGGTTAGGTTGGCCCCATTCTGTTCGTGCAGCTTTATAGTCATCAGCAGCAAGGCTGCCTAATGGCAAAACAGTAGCAAAAGTAAATAGGCAAGCAACGCTCAGTTTTCCCATGGTTTACTCCGTTGTGATTTTGACCGAACATACGAAACCTTAGCTTAATCGCTAATTCAGCACAATTTATTTATATTTCCATGGCTAGAAATAGCCTACTGTATATATATTTTATACACAGATCTAACCCAGTTCTTTGCGCTTACTCACACTCCAGACTTACCAATGGACTTACGTCTTCTTCGTAGTCGACACCATCAACAGAAAAACCGAATAGATTCAAAAATTCTTTCTTGTAGCCTTGATAATCTCCGATTTCAAATAAATTTTCTGTGGTAACTTGAGGCCAAAGCTCCTCAATTTGCCCCTGCACATCGCTCTTTAATTCTTCCTGATCTCTGCGCAGCCGGCCCTCATCATCAGTTTCTGGATCATTTATGCAAAGCCCCTTGGCAAATAAGCCATACACTTGTTCGACACAACCTTCGTGAACGCCTTTTTGTTTCATGATTTTAAATAACAAAGACAAATATAAAGGCATTATAGGAATTGCTGCCGAGGCCTGAGTGACAACTCCCTTTAAAACAGACACATAAGCTACGCCACCAATCGCATTAAGGTTTTGCTGAATTTCGATTTTCTTACTATCAAGATCTTTCTTCGCCTGACCAATTGTGCCGTGCCAATAAATATCCCATGTGACTTTTTCGCCGATGTAGGTATATGTCGTAGTCTTACAACCATCAGCGAGCACTCCTGCTTCAGCCAAAGCATCTATCCACATTTTCCAATCTTCTCCTCCCATGACCGCGATAGTGCCATCGATATCTTCCTGGCTTGCAGCTTCTAAGTTCACTTCTTGAATTACGTCTTTGTTAGTGTTTACTCCGATTTTCGTGACATCCTGGCCGATCGGTTTCAGGCTAGAAACAAATACTTCACCAGTATCTGGATGTTGACGCCTAGGCGAGGCAATACTGTAAATGACCATATCGATGGTACCGAGATCTTCCTTGATCAAGTTAATAGTCTTTTCCTTTATCTCATTTGAAAATGCATCACCATTAATACACTTGGCATAGAGACCCGCTGATCTAGCTTCTGCTTGGAATGCTGCAGAATTATACCAACCAGCAGTGCCAGTTCTATTTTCTTCCGCTGGCTTTTCAAAGAATAACCCAATGGTGTTTGCATTGGCCCCAAATGCTGCTGAGATAATAGATGAAAGGCCATATCCTGTGGAGGCGCCAATAACGAGAACATTCTTCGGTGGGTTTTCAATTGCCCCGAAATTCTCTTTTCCCAGACCTTGAACGTAATCTATTTGTTCGCAAACATTTGCCGCACATCCTGTCGGGTGCGCGTTTATGCATATAAACCCACGAACTTTAGGCTTGATTTCCATTTGTTAGCTCCTGGCTACTGTTTTCTCAATCGCGTTATTCTAAAGCTAGAGAAAGAAAAGGGAAGCGGAAGCTACCATAGTTCTCGCTATAGTTAAGTACTCCCATAAAAAAGATTCAATTGGACCTAGTCGCCAATCGCCGCAATAATGACACTCTTTGTTTCGCAATCGCCGGATCACAATGGATGTCTTCAGATAAATTTCGCCATACAACAGTTACTGCCGTAGTTATTGCCAATATGGTTGGAACAGGTGTTTTTACCAGCCTTGGGTTTCAGCTTTTGGATATTCGGTCTGGATTCGCATTGCTGATGCTTTGGGCTATTGGCGGATTGGCAGCACTTTGCGGCGCCATGACTTACGCAGAACTTGGAGCTGCCCTGCCACGCAATGGCGGGGAATATAATTTCCTTTCCCGCATTTACCATCCCGCAGCAGGCTTTGTCTCCGGCTGGGTTTCTGCAACAGTGGGATTCGCAGGACCAGTAGCTCTGGCAGCGATGACATTCTCTGCCTATGCCATGACTGTATTGCCAGAAGGCGGCAATACATTGCTTGGAAAATTTCTTGCTGCTGCTGTACTAATACTATTGACCATTATCCATGCTAGCAATCGCAAAAACAGTGGCGGGGTCCAATTAATATTCACAATACTAAAAGTCGCCGTTATTGTACTTTTTTGCCTTGGAGCTATTTTTTTTATCGAAGAACCACAAGCGGTTAGTTTTCTACCCCTGGCCGAGGACGGCGCATTAATGACTAGTGGCACATATGCAGTTGCCCTCATCTATGTAAGCTATGCCTACACTGGTTGGAACGCAGCGACCTATCTTAGTAGTGAAGTAGAAAACCCTCAACGCAATCTACCTTGGATTCTTATGATTGGAACCCTAGTGGTGATGACTTTATACGTAGCACTAAATTTTGCTTTTCTCTATGCCGCACCTATGGAGGCTATGGCAGGTGAAGTTGAAATTGGATTTATTGCCGCCGAGTTTGCCTTCGGCGAAGTAGGTGGCCGCTTTACCGGATTGGTATTAGCGCTACTCTTAATCTCTACGGTTAGCGCTATGACTCTGGCCGGACCCAGAGTAATTCAAGTTATCGGCGAAGACTTTCCGGCTTTACGCTTTCTTGGGCGCACCAATAAACATGGAGTACCGGCCACAGCTATCTATATTCAATCTAGCATTGCAATGTTGTTTATTTGGTCGTCTACTTTTGAGTCGGTTTTAGTGTTTGCAGGTTTTGTTCTTGCACTGAATAGCTTTGCAACAGTAACAGGAATATTTGTGTTGCGCTGGAAACAACCTGATTTACCGAGACCTTATAAAACTTTTCTTTATCCGCTCCCCCCACTTATTTATTTGACATTGACTGGGTGGACGCTCTATTTCGTTTTAACCACGAGGCCAGTAGAAGGCCTAGTCGGGTTGGGAATTATTATTTCTGGCTTGGTTGTTTACTTTTTTTCTTCCCAAAAATCTTAGTTAGAGAAAGGTTTCACGCATTGGTTAACTCTTTTCGTCAATTATGCGCGTGGATTTTCCTTTGTGATTACACTTGGAGCGGGAATGACTAGGATTCAGAATCGTCCGCTTTTACCATCTTCCTAGGATCATCCAGGCCACCAAACGCTGCAAATAAGGAATCAAAAAAACTCGAAAGTTCTAATGTCATTAGGGCAAATTCTTGATCGAATTTTTGTGCTTCACTTTCTTCTGTAAAGCTCGAGTTTACTTCTTTTATTTCCTCGAAACGAAGCCGCTTAATGGACAAGTCATCCCCAATATTACAGCTTAAGATATTGTTCCAGAGTACCCCCAAATTCTTTGTCTGCTTACCGGCATTGATATGCGCTGTGATCTCATCACTACTGAGATCTTGGCCTTTACACCGCACCACATTGCTTCCATCCAGAGGATTAAACAATTCACAATCTTCGCTTATCTCAAAATTGTTGCTGGCTTTGTGATTTTTTAACCAACGAGTCATAACATCACTTGGTGCCCGCTTACTATTAGGTAGCCCGACAGGAAAAGTACCAAGAGTGTCACGCAGTAAACTAACGAATTCTTCTGCTTTTGCTGGGGCTGCCGCATTAACCACCAGCAGATTCTCCTTCAGTGATAGGTATGCATGAGTCACTTGACTCCGCGTGAAAGCCTGCGGGAGCAGAGTAGCACCCATATCTTCTTGGATTTGCTTCTTCTCTTTGCGGTATATCTTACGCGCCTGGCGTTCTTCAATCTCCGTGATTTTGGCATCAGCTGCTTCTCGAATAACAGATGCTGGTAACAGTCGATCCTGCCTTTTAGCACACAGCATGATGTAATCACCAACCGCATGGAAGTAAATAGTTTCTTCATCATCGCCAGCATTCGCAGAGTTACTATCAATCGGCCCAACCCAGCCCATGGTTGATCTTTCATAGCTATTACAGGGACGAAAAGGTTTATCAGCAAGCGCAGCCTGCAGATCATCCATGGAACTATCAAAAGGTTTAGTGAGACAGTAAAGACGTAAATTCTTGAACCACATAAATCAGCATCCTGCAAAGAGTCGGCATTCCGACGGAAGCCGAATTACAACAATTTCATAACAGCTACTATATTACTGTAACTGGGATATCATTAAAACCCGCCTTAGATATTAGCGTTAAATCAACCTCTAAATACACTAGAACTATTTAGCATTAGGCTTATTCTTTTTGCTAGGTTTGCCCTTATCTCTTGTTGCTGCTCTGACTTTTAGTTTAGGCTTGCTGCGAGGCTTGTCTTTCGATTTCTTTTTTGCTTTCCCCTTAGGCTTCCTTTTCTCATCCCCTTTGTTCAAGGCAGGTCGACTTTTCTTACTGTAGGGCTCTTCTCCTGACTCTCTAGAGATTTTTAAAGTTTCTCCTGAAACCCAAACTTTTTTGAGCTCTCTAAAGATATCTTCTGGCATATCACCGGGTAGATCGACAATACTGTGATCGTCAAAAATATTGATCCGACCTATGTGTTTCGCGTCAATGCCAGCTTCGTTAGCGATTGCACCAACTATATTGCCAGGTAATACTTTGTGATTGTGCCCAACCGCGATGCGAAAGCGCTCCATTCCTTCATCAGGTTTATCTTGTCGATCCCGGTCGGTTTTGTTTCGAGCTTCCCTTGAAGGCCTGCCTTTATCATTGCTCTTACCGGACCTACTGTCACTCCCTCCTTCTCTTCTACTTTGCCTCACGCGACTTCTGCCTGAATTTTCATCACGGCTATTTTTGTCCCAAGACTGATCTCGTTTAGGAGTTGGTTTATGTTGCAGAAGCAGAGGCGTGTCCCCTTGGACCATACGTGCTAGCGCGGATGCAATTTCCAATGCAGGAATATTGTGTTCTTGTTGGTATTGTTCTACTAGGTGGGTAAACAAACCCAGATCTTCAATAGCTAAAGTATCTGAGATAGTTTGTTTAAATTGCTGAATGCGTTTGTCATTTATTAATTCTGTAGAGGGTAACTCCATCATTTCAATTTTCTTGTTGGTTGCTTTTTCTATCGCATTAAGTAAACGTCTTTCTCTCGGCGCAACAAATAGGATTGCATCACCTTCTCGCCCCGCCCTACCGGTTCGCCCGATTCTATGTATGTAGGCTTCAGTGTCATGGGGAATATCATAATTCACAACATGACTTATGCGTTCAACATCCAGACCTCTGGCAGCGACATCAGTGGCAACTAAAATATCCAGTTTACCTTTTTTCAATCTTTCAATAGTCCGTTCTCGTTGTTGCTGAGCGATATCGCCATTCAGTGCGGTTGCAGCGAATCCCC
>CAWKZI010000003.1:0-35272 GCA_963854365.1 Gammaproteobacteria bacterium | reverse complement strand
GCCCAGGTTGAAGGTGGAGAGTTTATCTTTGATGTTCAAGGTCATTACGTAAACCCAAAGGGAGATTGGTTAAGTCGTATCCCTCCGTCAGCTAGGCCCTATGCTGGAATGGAAAAAGCCAGTTGCGATGCCGGACTTGATGGGGGTGAGCGAGGCTATTTAGACTGCTTATCAGGAAGTGAGTTTATCAAAGACATCTTTCTTGATAGCGACACTGACATTATGGTTCTTTCTTTTGTGCCTTCTACTCGTGAATCTGAGCCTATTACTATTGAAGATGCGCATGAAACCCGCAATCTAGTTGCTCAGTTAGAAGGAAGCAAACGTTTGATGATTCACGGTCGAGTCAACCCTAATCAAGAAGGTGATTTGGAGGGAATGGATGAACTAGCAGAAAATTGGGATATCGCTGCCTTCAAAACCTATACCCAATATGGTCCTGGAGGCGTGGGGTTTTTTCTCCATGATGATCCAGGTCTGGCGATGATCGAACGTGCGCGACGTTTAGGTGTTAAGAACATATGCGTGCATAAGGGGCTTCCATTTGGTCCGCGATCCTATGAGCACAGTCAGTGTATGGATATTGGAATTGTCGCCAAGCAGTTTCCAGATATGAACTTTTTGGTTTATCACTCTGGTTTTGTTGCGAGTGTGCAGGAGGAGGAATTTGCCAATGGCGCAGGCCGAGATGGCATCGATACGCTTATTCAGTCAATGGTAGACAACGAGATCGCAGCAAATTCGAATGTTTATGCTGAGCTTGGCAGTACCTGGCGTTTTCTAATGCGTGATCCTGACAATGCTGCCCATGCTCTGGGTAAAATATTTAAGTACATCGGCGAGGATAATGTGCTCTGGGGAACAGATTCCATTTGGTACGGTTCTCCCCAAGATCAAATCCAGGCCTTTCGCAGTTTTCAAATTTCTGAAGAATTCCAAGACCGCTTTGGCTATACCGCGCTCACACCTGAACTCCGCCGCAAGGTATTTGGTTTAAATGCTGCCGTTCCCTATGCAATCGATCAATTTGAAATTCGTTCATTAACTTCAACTGATTTTGTCAGTACAGAGAAGCTTGCCTATCAAGAAAATCCACAACCATCATTTTTAACTTACGGCCCCAAGAACCGGCGAGAGTTTTTGAATTTTCTTAAGTGGGGAGATTAACGCCAAAGGTTTAAGTGAGTTTCTTATAAAAACCAGAACTAAAAATCCTATTTTTTAGTAGCTATAGCAGAGGTTTTTGGTATACATACCGATTTTATTTTAGACGAAGACTTTAATCTCAATCAAAACCCATTCCGGCGAGCAACCCCGGTTAGTAAAAAGAGAGGGTTATTCAACCACTAACTATTCTTCCCTCTCTTTCCTTTCTGTTGTTATGACGACATGTCACAGTATTAAGTCTTAGGTTTCAGGCAACACTATTTGTTATAGTAATGGTTGATTTTTGATTTAATTTTGGAGAGGAGTTGAAATGAAAGTACTTCTTAATGCCTTGGCATTGGCTAGCGTATCGATGTTGCCGATTTCGGTGTTGGCAGCAGCAGAAGTGGACCCTGCCCTGGCAGAGATAATAAATTTTCGTCAATACAGTGATACTTTTGCTAGTGCGGGTCAGCCATCTTTGGAACAGTTCCAGACGATTGCAGATAGTGGTTTCGAGCGCGTGGTGTATATTGCTTTTACGAACAATCCCAACGCACTCCCTGATGCGGATCAGGTAGTAAAAGGCTTGGGTATGGAATATATGCAGGTTCCAGTGTCTTTTGATAATCCCCTACCAGATGATTTCTATGCGTTCTCTGATTCAATGCAGCGCAATAATGAGAAGAAGACGCTATTGCATTGCCAAGTTAATGCTCGTGCAACAGCGTTTAGTTTTCTCTATAGGGTAATTTACAATGATGTGTCTGTGGCTGAAGCTAAGGCTGATATGAATACTGTATGGCAGCCGAATGCTGTTTGGCGGGATTTTATATTTGATGTTATGGAACAAAACGGTAAATCTCCCGATTGCCCAGATTGTGATTGGACTCCACTCCCTCCTCGCGGGCAGTAGTGGCTTTGCGTGATTTTCCGCTATTCAGCAAGGTAAACTTAAAAAAAGGCGAACTCTTTTGAGTTCGCCTTTTTTTCTAAACCCTAGCGTACCTTAATCAGATCCACCTTGGTCTATATTTTTCCAAGAGTAGAACCCCATAAACATTTCTTCCCAGCTTTGTTCACCCCAGGTGATCTCTGAATTCGGATCAGGGTTGTACGTGTTCTGAGAAGAATTATCGAACGCACCATTGGCGATGATTTTAGTGCCTGCTGGTACTTTTAATGGTTCTTCTAGCTCGTGCGCTAACTGCCAGTTGAACGAGTAGGCAGGAACTGAAAGGAGTATTTCTTCGGAGCCATCCGGGTACTGTGCTGTGAACTTCATGCGCTTGCCGCGGAAGTGCATATGAGGCATCAAGGTATATATTTCGGCATCCTCAGGAACATAAGTAACTAGCTCCATTTCATGATCTTTAGATTGAGGTGGAATGGCTAAAGTGAAGGCATTGCCTACGCCACCTGACATGCGCTCATTTGGCACAACGCCGTCTTCATAGAAATAAATACCGATCTCAGTGGCATCAGTAGTTTCTTTTCCAGAAGTTGTGTAATGCATTTGAAGATTCAACTGAGTGCCGGCTTTTATGAGACCGCCTACACCGTCTGGGTTCAAGGAAATAGAGTTGCCTGGCGCATACCCAGCTATTGAACCTTGATTTGAGTCGCTACCACCGAGGAATAGACCTACATCTATTTCTGGGTTTTCACGGAAAATTCTATCAATATCTGGAGCCTCTCCAGAGGCCATGGATTGAAATAATTGGGTTCGAACTGCTGTAGCACGCTCTTGAGGTAGGCTATTAATCGCGTCCATAAGAATTTGTTGGAAATCAGTTTTGTCGCCGGGTGGAATCACTGATGTGATAATGTGATGAAGTACTTCAGGAGAGCCTGGAACAACCTCAGAGCCTTTAATCCAAACATCTTCTTCCAAGCCTAGATCTATTGGTATGTTCATATAGTCAACGACACCTGTTGCAGGAATTGACTGAGGGGGAACAGAAACGATTAGATCAGGTTCTCCTAGTGACCATTTGGTATCTGGCCAAACCAGCTCAGCTAATGGATCGCTTTCACCGGCAACAACTGAGCCGGCGTTTACCCAGCGTACTAGTTTCTGCATCTCATCATCGCTTAGATTCATTTCATTCTTCATCTTATAACCGACTTTGTTGTCGATCTGACCAGGAGGCATCCGCTTGGTCATAACTACTTCACGAATCATTGGTGACCAGCCCTGAACTGCTAGATTGCTGTCCATAGCAAATGGTGCGATACCGCCTTCACGATGACAATTTGCACAATTTTCCGCAATGATCGGTGCGATATCTTTTTCGTAGGAGAGGTCGCTATGAGCAGCAAGGTTGCTGTATTCAATAGTAGCGCCTGATGTAGTAATAGAAACTAGCTCAGAAGAATCGCCATTCAGAGTTTGCTGAATAGACGCTTCGAGCTGCTCGGATACTGGACCACGGTATAGCACTTCGAATGACTTAGGGCTGTAAACAACTGCTTCGTCTAATCGAGTAAGACCGAGCATCTCTGAGACCAATTGGGCGTCGTCCATAAGAACTGGTAATTCGACTGACCCGAGATCGGCCTGAACTGCAGCTCGATCTGTTTGTAAGCCCGGATTTATTAGAAAGAAAACCACACCTGATTCTTTGTATTTAGTTTGCAAGTCCAGAAGACCATTTAAGGCCGCTTGGTCAGTAGCACCAATTGACTGAGGTAAAATAACCACAGCATTTTGGTCGTTGTACCAAGTCATGTGCTGGAAGGCCCCTTGGTTATCGATTAAAGCGAAATCTCCAACCCGCTCACCTGCAGTAACTGTAGTGCTCAAAACAGCGATAAGTGCACATATAAATAGTCGAAATTGATTTTTCACGAAATAGCCCCCTAAATGATATTGGATATGTCTAATCTAAAAAAATTAAGTTGATGCTACTATTTTACTGAATTTTACTGGGATTGCAGCTCTTTTTTGCCTTTTTGTTACTAAGTTACACACAAAAGCTGTAACCTATAAGGGACGAGAGATTTAGAGTCTTAGAGAGAAATATCGAAAGAGAATTTTCTCGACCTTAAAAGCGAAGTTAGTTACTGATTATTACATTGATGCATAGGGTTGCTGGAAAAGGTAGAACGCAGTATTTTTTAATTACTAAAATATTTATCTTCTATATCCGCAGCGACTTTGAATTAGATTAATATAGCATCCCTCAATTACGATTAAGAACTCCCCAGGCCAAGCAATCGAGTTGAAGAATTAGTTGCAAAAACTACCTAGGTACTGGCTACTAATTTCAGGCGCAGATCATCTAAATGGTACGAAAGGCATTTAAAAAATAAATGCCTTGGGAAATAATCAAATCAATTAATCTCGTGAAAGCAGTGTTATAATATTTGTCCCCTAAGAAATAAAATTAAATGTCTAAAGCAGTATTACTTCTAAATCTCGGAACTCCTGCCGCACCAACAGC
The DNA here is from genome assembly GCA_963854365.1 of Gammaproteobacteria bacterium. GTDB lineage: Bacteria > Pseudomonadota > Gammaproteobacteria > Pseudomonadales > Pseudohongiellaceae > UBA9145. The sequence goes on along the minus strand of CAWKZI010000003.1, from coordinate 30,680 downwards.
GAAAGGCTTGCGTGATTTTTATAAATTCTTTTTCTCTGATCCTTTTGTATTTGACATAAATCCGGTGGGCCGCTGGCTATTACGTAATTTAATTATATTGCCATTCCGTGCCCCTAAAACTGCTAAAGACTATGCCTCTATATGGATGGAAGGTGGATCTCCACTAAAAGTATACGCGGATCGCTTGCAATTAAGTTTGCAGGCAGCGTTCAAAGAAGCGGGAGAAGATGTTTTAGTGTTAACAGGCATGGGTTATAGCCATCCATTCGTCGGAGAGGCGATGCAAGAGCTTGAGAGGTTAGGTAGGAATGAGATTTTAGTTTTCCCAATGTTTCCTCAATATTCTACAGCGACTACCGCCTCTCTTTTTCATGAAATAAATCGGTGTGCTACTGAATGGAAGTCAATTCCGAAATTGAAGTTCGTTTATGATTTCTTTTCCGAACCAGACTTCATTCGGGCTTGGTCAGTTTTGATAACCGATCATTTGCAAAATCTTGAAGTCGATCATGTAGTGTTTAGTTATCACGGATTGCCAGAATCGAATCTTAAAAAAGCAGATAAAAATAACTTCTGTGCTTTTGGTGATTGCTGTAATGAAGTCGGTAAGGAGAATCGATACTGTTATCGTGCACAATGTGTAGCGACGACAGAATCTATTGTTGCTTCTCTTGGTTGGAAGAAAGATCAATACTCTATAGCTTTTCAATCTCGTTTCGGCAGGCAAGAATGGATTAAGCCTTATTTAGATGAGCATCTAATAAAGCTATTGGAAAAGGGTATCAAAAACGTCGCTATTGTGACCCCGTCTTTTACCTCTGATTGCCTTGAGACGATTCATGAAATTGGTGTTGAGTACCGCGATCAGTATTTGTCTGCCGGGGGTGATTCTTTTCATCTCATACCAAATCTTAACGACGAGCCTAGCTGGTTTAGAGCTGTTTATAGTATGTCTAAAGATCAATTACATTAAATAAAGATTTCATTATACGAATAGCGTATCGATTGATTTTTTGAATGCTAGCCTCATAATTTAAAATGTCTCCTTGATCTTAAAATGAGCGATAAGTGGAAATTCAATTTTTCTCCGTAACATGTTGGACGTAGGGGAAAACCAAAGTGAATCCACTCATCCCATCTAGGATATGTTGGTGAGTAATTTTTGGTAGTTACGGGTATAAGAATTCCTATGAAATAATAGTTTGGCAAATGAAAGTTCCTTAAGTTTATTGACTTATCTTTACTAAATAGATTGCAGAACAACCTATGAACGATTTAGAAAAGCTAGTATTAATTCAGTCAAAGAAAGCGCCTTGTATTGAAACGCTTTCTGGAAGGCCCTTAAAATTTTCATCAGAACCACCTCAAATCGAAATGGAATTTGAGGGACGCAGAGAATTTACTCATTCTGATACAGAAATTTTACAGGGTGGTTTTGTTACGGGAATGCTTGATGCAACCATGGCCAATTTGGTTATGGCTTTATTAGAAATGAAAGCTATTCCAATTTCATTGGATATAAATGTTAGCTTTCTTGCTACTGCTCATCCGGGCAAGTTAGTTTGTGTGGCAAAAGCAATAAAAGTTGGTAAATCAATTTGTTTTATGTCCGGACAACTTTTCCAAGACGAAATACTAGTGGCTAACGCAACGTCAACCGTTAAATTAATTCATATAAAAGAGTAATCTTTAGTATAAGAAAAAGGGGACATACTTTTCAGTATGTCCCCTTTTTCTTGCTGATTATATTAGCTTTATATGCTCAGTTATTGGGTGAGATTCTCAATGCACACATGCTATGCACTTATAGCTCTCTTCACCAAGTTTTGCATTAATGGAATTTTAAAACCATTATGGGCCAAAGTGCGAGCACCATCGGTAGCGATCGCAGCTGCAGATTCTGCTGTCGCAGCATTCTTAGTCTGACCGCGCACGGCATTTTCCACATTAGTTAATCGGCGCGGAGTTGCTTGTACGGCTCCAACCACGATACGTGAATCTTCAACGATGCCGCCGCTAACTTTGAAGGCTGCTGCAACATTAACTAATGAAAAATCCCACACATTTCGATCAGCTACTTTCTCAAAATAAAATGTAGCATTTGCCCACGTTGATGGGACTCTAACAGCAGTCAGAATTTCACCAGGACGCAGATCAGTTGTATTTTCAATATCGATTGCAGGACCAACAAAGTAATCCTCAGCAGATACAGTGCGCTCTCCATTCAGACTTTGAATCACCATTGTTGCATCCAATGCAACTAATGCTGGTGCAGTATCTGAAGCAGTTACTGCAACACAGCGACTGGCCTCAAACAGAGAGTGCTCTCTATTCATACCCTGAGGAGTATCTGCGTAACATAGGTTACCCCCGGCACGGTAACAAGAAAGTCCGCGACGATAGTACCAGCAGCGAACGTCTTGGGACACGTTTCCGCCAAGAGTACCTATGTTCCGAATTTGTGGGCTGGCAACTCGACCTGCGGCATCAGCAAGGAGGGAAAACTGCGACTGAATAACAGAACTGCTTGTTATCTCAGTTAAGGTAGTGAGGGCGCCGATCTCAATTCCGTCACTAGTCTCACGGATTCCGCGAAGAGTTTCGATTCCACTCAGGTCGATTAAGGCATCAGCAGATTTCGCTCTGTCTTTTAACCAACCATAAGTATCTTGGCCGCCGCCGACTAACCAACCTCTTTCTGCGAGTCGGTCAGCAATCGCAAGCGCGTCTTCCACCTGCACCGGTTGGTACAGTTCCATATTTGGCATTACGTCATGTGATGGCATAGTAACCTCAGAAAGTATTAGTTTTAAGGGACTTGGAACTGTAAGTATTGCCAGCCAAGTGGTTAATGATCATGTCCGTAGTAGTAGGGGCTGTATTGAACAGGTGCCCGTCTAATGCGTCAGATATAGCGCTGGCTAATGCCGCCGCTGCTGCACCTTGAGTTGGTTCACCAATTCCTCTGCCTCCAGTAGGATTTTGAGGGTCTGGAATATTTACTCCAGCGGCAATTGTATCTACAGGTACGTCCATATTTGTTGGCGGCTTGCTCTGGTATAAGCCAGTATTCGCAGGCAGACCGTTTTGAGGGTCATAAACATGACGCTCCAAACCTGCTAAACCAACTCCCCATACAGCACCGCCGCGCATGGCGTTGTCGAAATTCTTCGGATGAACAATTGTGCCGCAATCAGCAACAGCGGTGTATTCTAGAATTTCATATTTGCCAGTATCGGTGTCCATTTCGATTTCGCAAAAGCCAACAAGTATTCCAGGAGGTTGTCCTTGGCCAGGAATATTGTCTTTTGCTACACCGATTAGACCGCTGCCAGCCAAGCCCTGAACAGCTAGTTGAGTCAGAGGGTTAATGTCATCAGGATACTCTTCGCCACTATATTTGCCGCCAAGTTCCACAGCACGCTGTGCAGCCTGACCATAAGTCATGCCTATGCTGGTGTTGGCTGTGCTGTAGACCCGCTCATTACCAATTTCATAATCATCGGCTATTCCACCAAGATCATTCGCTGCGATTTCCTTAAGTTTGTTAATCGCATCTTGAGCTGCTACCCAGTTCGTGCGAGTGTGGGTAAAGATTGTGTTAGAGCCACCTTGACCAGAACTATGGGGTAGGTGGAGATCTGATCGACCGTGCACAATCTCACAACGCTCCCAAGGAACCTGCAATGCTTCAGCGGCTGCGCGACATGTGCCTGCATAAGAATAAGTACCAAGGTTGCCAACACCACTATGGATATAGAGCTTACCATCAGTACCAATTCGTAGAAGCCCATCGTAGCCACGGCCACCAGCTCCATGATAACCGATGCCAACGCCAACTCCTCGAACTTTGCTGCCACCCATATCTTTAGGTGCGCTAATCTTGTCTTGCCAGCCAAATAATCGTTGACCTTGATCGAGTGCTTCGCGAACGAATGCGCTTGTCAATGGGCCCTGACTCCCGCCTTGAAAGCCATCACTGTCGACTACATTGGCACGACGAAATGCAACTCGATCCATCCCGACAGCATCTGCTGCACGATCAGTCATAGGTGCTAGTACCGCAGCCATTTCATTCTGACCTGGACCACGCTGAGCACCACGTGGTGTTGTATTGGTATAAACAGAGATTCCACGGTAACGCATATTCTCTGGCTGATAAGCGATAGTGACGTGTTGTGCGGAAGAATTACCACTGCCGCCACCGGTTGCACCACCATCGTTTACGATTACCAGATCTACTGCAGAAACTTTGCCCCCTTCTTTAATGCCAACTTTGATCCAACCTTGCATACCCGAGCGAGCCGAGCCGATATAGAACTCTTGTTCGCGGGTAATGCGAAGTTGTACAGGTCGATTAAGAACACGAGAGAAGTTTCCAGTAATAGCCATGAACGGGTAAGGTCCAATTTTGGACCCGAAGCCGCCGCCAGTTGCCTCGTTGATAAACACCAGGTCAGCAAGGTCAATGTTTAGCATACGCGCCAGGCCGGCATTGTTTGCGCTCTGGCTTTGTGATGAACCGTGAAAATAGCATTTGCCATTTTCCCAATAAGCCATGCCCGTTCTCGCCTCGAGCGAGTGGTGAGGATAGCCCATAGTTACAAATGGTTGTTCTATGATTTGAACTGCATCTGCGAAGCCTGCATCAACATCACCGAACGCCCATTCGGTAGTAAATTCACCACCGACTGGTTCTTTTCCATCACGAATAGCATCAATAGCAGATTGTGGCCATTTAATATCCTTAATTTCAGCACCGATAATCGGAGTGCCTTCAGGGCCTTCTTCTCGAGTTCTAACTAGAACATTGCCCTGAGGGTAGGCATTTTTGCCGCCCGGAGTAAGGCTCTCCAAGGGATCTACTACAAAGTCACGACGCTCAAAGTCGATGCGAATTTTATCGATTGCTGATTCAGCAATCTCTTCTGTGGTCGCTGCAACTGCCAATATTGGCTGGCCGACATAAGTGACGTATTCGGATGCAAGGGCCGGGTTGCCTGGAGGAGCAACTGGCGCTAGGTCATCAGCCGTAAAAATGCCGACTACACCGTCCATACGTAACGCTTCAGCTGCGTCTATGCTAACAACTCTTCCGCTGGGGAGAGGGCTTGTAAGTAAGCGGGCGAAAACCATTCCTTCTCGCTTATAGTCTTCCGCATACTTAATCTCACCAGTTACCTTTCCAGGAATATCGGGTGGTACAAAATCGAAACCTATATGAGTACTCATGCGATTTGCCCCGAGGCACGCAGAGTGCCATTAATGTAATGTTCGTAGGCTCCGCAACGGCATAGATTACCGGACAATGCTTGGCGGACTTCTTGTCTACTTGGGCGCGGATTGTTGTTCAGCAGTGCAACCGCTGACATCACCTGACCAGGAGTACAGAAACCACACTGCGGTGCATTTTCTGCGACAAAAGCAGCTTGTACTGCATGCAATGTGCCATCTGCATCCTTAACTCCTTCCACAGAGATAACAACTTTGTCTTTTACATTGTGAGTTAGCACTGAACAAGAATAATTAGGTATCCCATCAATCAACACAGTACATGCTCCGCATTCACCACGATTGCAACCGATTTTGGTTCCAGTTAAATCGAGCTTGTAGCGAAGGGTGTAGGCTAGTGTTTCCGAAGGCATGACATCAACTGGTCGAGTTCGACCATTGATGTTGAGATTTATCAAGCGTTCTGCAGCGCCTTGGCCCGATTGAGCATTTGACGCAATATATAAACCTGTGCCCGCTGTGGCGGCAGCACCGGAGAATATAACTCCCTTGATAAAACGTCTGCGAGTTAATTTAGAATTCACTAATTTGGCTCCGTTTTATGTTATTGAAATACGTGAGAGAAGTGCACATTAACCACGTTACATTACCACATATATATCTAACGATAAGTTTGGCCTTTTTTACCTCAAAAAGCAATAAATTCGGCCACACTTAGGCGGCTGTATCACTCTAAAAACGTGGGTTTCGAACGCTCTTATAGAAGGAGTTACATACTGTAACAAGTTACCATCATGTCAGCTCTTAGAAAGCTCACTTTAGATTGAACTAACGCGATCTCTTAATAGGGGCATTTTTACTTGCTATATGATCTGGTCTGCATTGTTTTTCCGCCAGTTATTGCACTACTATGAAGATTAAATTCATTTAAACCCGGGCTGATAAGATTAGTCACTGAATATCATTCCCATGCAAGTATTTTTGCTCCCTTGTCTATTAATTCTGCTTTGTAACTATAATCATCGAGCTAAGTTAAAATTTTCCAAATTAATGATACCTTTTGATGCCATGGTCACAGTGCCGAAACACGGCAACTTCGAATGCACTCCCAGCATGGCGCAAGTGAGCAATAATTCTTATACGTCGTAAAGCGGCGCCAACCTGATTCACGAAGAACTTCAGTTGGTTAATCAAGGGGAAGGAGAAGTATCTATCCTAGCTCTTGCCGATCTAATGGACTTGGCTCTTTAAGAGGTCTAGGAGCCAGGTTATCCAGTAATTTATATCGAGGAAAATATTTACGGTGGAGAAGTGGAGAAGTGGAGAAGTGGAGAGCTGGGAAGCTTCACTGATAACTATCCGTGAGTTCGTTTCAAAAAATGAACCTTTTTTATCAAGCTCATGAACCGCGCACAACTGCAATTTAAACCGCGACGGCATGGCAATAGAAACAAATGAAATCGAAGCTCTATACAGAAGTCTAACTTGGGTGATGGGGAGAGAGAAAACATTATTTTTATTTTAAAACCTTCTTAATGTACTGACCCGTATAGGAGGCTTTTGTTTTCGCTACAGATTCGGGAGTGCCCTCTGCTATTATTTTGCCGCCACCACTGCCGCCTTCCGGTCCCAAGTCTACAATCCAATCTGCTGTTTTTATAACATCCAGATTATGTTCAATGACTACTATGGTATTTCCTTGATCGCGCAAATGATGTAATACTGAAAGTAGTTGTTTGATGTCTTGGAAATGTAAACCAGTAGTTGGTTCATCCAGTATATAAAGCGTCTTACCGGTATCCCTTTTTGATAGCTCACGCGAAAGTTTTACACGCTGGGCCTCACCACCTGAAAGAGTTGTAGCAGCTTGGCCTAGGCAGATATAGGAAAGTCCAACTTCTATCAGCGTCTGCAGTTTTCGAGCGATAACTGGGACTGGATCGAAGAATGTCCGAGCATCCTCTATTGTCATATCCAGCACTTCGCTTATGTTTTTGCCTTTGTATTTTACTTCCAGAGTTTCACGGTTGTAGCGTTTGCCACGACAAACATCGCAAGAGACATAGACATCGGGTAAGAAATGCATCTCTACTTTAACTACGCCGCCTCCTTGGCAGGCTTCGCAGCGGCCGCCCTTCACATTGAAACTAAATCTTCCTGGCTTGTATCCTCTGGTTCTTGCTTCTTGCGTACCAGCAAAAATCTCCCGTACTGGAGTGAAAATCCCAGTATAAGTGGCGGGATTTGAACGTGGTGTTCGACCGATTGGGCTTTGGTCTATATCAACAACTTTATCTAGAAATTCCAAGCCTTCAATATCTTCAAACGGAGCAGGATTTAGTGTTGTAGCTCCATTGAGTTTCGTAGCTGTAATAGGGTACAGGGTATTATTAATTAGTGTAGATTTTCCAGACCCAGAAACTCCGGTGACGCAAGTAAATAAACCGATTGGAATTTTTACAGAAATATTTTGTAAATTGTTACCTGTGGCCCCTTTTAATTGAAGAATTTTCTTTTCGTTAAATTCGTGACGTTTTGTCGGTGTTTGAATTTCTACCTTTCCTGACAAATATTGACCCGTTAAGGATTTTTTGGATTTGGTAATATCGCCTATTGAACCTTCAGCGACGATCTCGCCGCCATGAACGCCTGCTCCAGGCCCGATATCGATTATGTGGTCAGCGCTGCGAATCGCTTCTTCATCGTGCTCGACTACGATCACGGTATTACCAAGGTCGCGCAAGCGGAAGAGGGTCTGCAGTAGGCGATTATTATCTCTTTGGTGCAAGCCAATTGATGGCTCGTCAAGGATATACATAACACCAACTAGGCCGGCGCCAATCTGGCTGGCCAATCTTATGCGCTGCGCCTCCCCTCCGGATAAAGTATCGGCGCTACGATTCAGGGTTAGGTAGTTCAGTCCAACATCTACAAGAAATCTTAAACGATCCTGAAGTTCTTTCAGTATTTTTTCAGCAATCTGGGCGCGAGTGCCACTGAGTTCTAACTTATCGAAGTAATCTGCTGATTGAGCAACAGTCATGCCAGTGATGGTTGGCAGGTTTTGTCCTTTTACCAGCACATGTCTTGCGTCTCGTCGCAACCTAGTGCCATTGCAATCGGGACAAGGCTGTGAGCTCAGGTATTTTGCAAGTTCCTCTCGTACTGTATTTGATTCAGTTTCTCTGAACCTGCGCTCCATATTAGGCAGTATGCCTTCAAAGGGATAACTGCGAGTGAACATATCGCCACGGTCATTTACATAATGAAAGGCAATAATTTCTTTGCCACTACCTCGAAGAATTAGATTGCGATGCTTCTTGGAAAGTTTATTAAACGGTGTGTCAATGGCGAATTTGAAATGCTTGGCTAAGGATGTAAGCATTCCAAAGTAATAAACACTGCGGCGATCCCAGCCCCTAATTGCACCTTCTGACAAGGCTAGGTTTTCATCGGTGATTATCCGGCTTTCGTCAAAAAACTGTTTGAGCCCAAGACCATCACAACCGGAACAGGCGCCCGCTGGATTATTAAAGGAAAATAACCTTGGCTCCAGTTCAGAAATACTGTGGCCACATTTCGGGCAGGCGAATAAGGCAGAGAACACCAAGTCTTTAGGTTTTTCCTCATCGTCGCCAAGACTTACCATAGCCAAGCCATCAGCAAGCTGAATTGCAGTTTCAAAACTTTCCGCCAAGCGTTGTTCCAGCCCAGGTTTTATTTTCAAACGATCGATAACTACATCGATTGAATGCTTCTTATTTTTTTCAAGTTCAGGTGGGTATTCAATTTCACAAATCAGACCATCTACTCGGGCTCGGATAAATCCACTAGTTCGCAGTTCATTAAATACGTGAACATGCTCGCCCTTGCGCTCTCGAATGATAGGGGCCAGGACCATGATCCTTGTCCCGCCTGGCAAGGCCATTACCTTGTCTACCATTTGGCTGACAGTTTGTGCTTCTAGCTTAATATCATGGTCAGGGCAATGAGGTTCGCCAACTCGGGCAAAAAGCAATCTCAAATAATCGTAGATTTCGGTAATTGTGCCGACAGTAGAGCGAGGATTATGGGAAGTAGATTTTTGCTCTATAGAAATGGCGGGAGAGAGTCCTTCAATGTGATCTATATCTGGCTTTTCCATCATTGAAAGAAATTGTCGAGCATAGGTCGAAAGTGATTCTACGTAACGGCGCTGACCTTCAGCATAAAGCGTATCAAAAGCCAAAGAAGATTTTCCTGATCCGGAAAGACCGGTGATTACAACGAGTTTATCGCGGGGAATTGTAATGTTAATGTTTTTTAGGTTATGGGTGCGCGCACCTCGTACAACAATCTTATCCATAACCTAAATCCTGAAAACAGCGGGTAAATGACGAAACCACACATTATCAACAATTACATAGCTTCGAGTCCAGCAGGGATAATGAAATGGATAGATAAGCCACTCTATTTCATCTTCCTTCAATACTCATACTCAATCTAGATAACTAACCAGTAATTTGATCGCTGGAAAATTATTCAGCAGTCAATTATCGAAACTTCCTTAGCCTAACCCTCAGCGTAGTGATGCAGTGCGGCAATACTGCGTAATATTTGTCGATTAAGTTCCTAGAAAAGTTCTCATGCTGACAAGCTTGGTATAGACTTAGTGGGTAATTGACCTGAAGCCATGTACTACTATGAAAGTACTAGCATCAAGGTATCGAAAAGCTCAAAAATAGCTCAGCGAGGGGAATAAATAGTGGCTAGTCGTGGCGTTAACAAAGTAATACTTGTGGGTAATGTGGGAAACGATCCCGAATTCAGATCCATGCCCAATGGTAATGGTGTTTGCAATGTGTCAATTGCTACTAGTGATACCTGGAAAGATAAGAACACCGGAGAGCAGCAGGAAAAAACTGAGTGGCACCGAGTAGTTTTTTTCAATCGTTTAGCAGAGATAGTCGAACAATATGTTAAGAAAGGTTCAAAATTATATCTCGAAGGTCGTTTGCAAACTCGTTCTTGGGAACAAGATGGAGTGAAACGTTACAGCACTGAAATTGTAGCAAGCGAAATGCAGATGCTGGACTCCCGCGGCGGGAGTGGAGCATCTCCAGGGGAAAACGCTTTTGGCCAAAATCAACAGAGCAGTCCGGCATCAGCGGAAGCGGCACCAGCACAGGCAGCCCCCGCCAACTTTGATAATTTTGATGACGATATTCCGTTCTAGAATAGTTTATTACGTTCAGGGCTGCAGGCTATAGCCCTATTAACTTGACTTCCCGCCAGGTTTGATCGAGCTTTAGGTCATGTTGTACAGAAATTTAGCTTAGTTGGTCCCGTGAAGTTATTTCTAGTTGGAGCAAATAGCCCTGCAGGCAGGGCACTCATAGAGATTTTGCGCAAACGCAAGATTCCATTTCAAGCACCTGCAGATAAGCACTTCGATCCCGATAATGCCGTTGCCATTGCGAAGATGATTACCGATTACGAGCCAACTCAAGTAGTAAATCTCGCAGATTTCATTTCTCGCAATCACAGCGCATTAAAAAGAGCTGAGTCGTCAGAATTTCGCTGCCGACAAATAAATGCTCTTCTGCCTGCTACTCTGTCTGAGATCAGCAGCCACCTGAATATTCCATTAATTCATCTCTCAAACGCTTATGTTTTCGATGGTGTAAAAAAACTGGGATATAGCGAGAATGATGAACCCAACCCTCAGGGCATCTATGGACGCTATTCTCTGGCAGGGGAAAAGGCAGTCACTCAAAATAATTCTCATATCATTGTTCGCTCCGGTTGGTTGTTCGGTAGAGACAAAAAGGGATTGATTAAATCCTGGATTCGGTCAACGATTAAAAATAGAGGGGAAATTCAAGTTGCTAGGCGAAGGTTTAGTCCTACTCATACAGGCGATTTGGCTGCAGCGATTCTGGCTATTTGCAACCAAGTTGATTGTGACGCCAGTGTTTGGGGTATCTATCATTACTGTGGTTTAGAAACTAAGAAAGAAATCGAATTTGCTGAACAAACACTTAAATATGCGGCCAATCATGATGAGGAAGTTTATCAATTACTGGACTCACTGAAACTCGAAGAGCGAGAAGCTAAAGCGCCAGAGATCCACAATTCAACCTTAGCCACTAAAAAAATCTTTGATACATTCGGGATTAAACAAAAATCTTGGCATGGTGAATTGCAAGATGCTATTAAGTCGCTTTATGCTGACAGAGTATTCCCCCCCCAGTGATAAATTATAGAATCATCTGCCACTTGAGCTGGAATAACTGTTGAAGAATCAGGTTGTCTATACGGTTGAGTAATAAATACATGGATGATAGAACTGCAATAAGAATTAGAAAAACGGCGCTCACGCCTATTAGTCTTGCCCAGAAAACCTTAGTTGAATCACTTGCGCTGATAGATGAACAGGAATCAACTCAGCTCCGCAGTGCTGCCGGTCGTATTCTTGCTAGAGATTATTATTCCGACATTGATGTGCCTCCTTTAAACAATAGTGCGATGGATGGATATGCTGTTTTATCAGGAGATTTAAAGTCGCAGGCTACAAGCCTGAAAGTTACTCAGCGCATAGCAGCGGGCCAGAAAGGAGAGCAGCTTTCCTCAGGTGAAGCAGCGAGAATATTCACTGGTGCTCCTTTACCCAAGGGTGCAGATGCAGTGGTGATGCAAGAAAATTGTCAGGTCGAAAAAGATAGTATAAAAGTTTTCCAAAAAGTACAGCCTGGTGAAAATCTGCGCTTATCAGGGGAAGATATTAAAGCCGGAGAGTTGCTGCTTAATAAAGGTCGACGTTTGTTAGCTCAAGATATTGGTTTGTTGGCCTCAATTGGCTTAACTCAACTCGATGTTGTGCGTCAAATTCGCGTTGCATTGATGACGACAGGAGATGAACTTGTTCACCCCGGTGGTTCGTTAAAGGCAGGACAAATTTATAATTCTAATTTCTATACTCTTGCATCATTATTAGAAGCTCTAGGGGCCAAAGTTATTGATCTGGGAGTAGTAGAAGATGATCTCCAAGGCACTAAACGTGCTCTTGTTGCGGCGTCAGATCAAGCAGATTGTGTTATTACTACAGGTGGTGTGTCAGTTGGCGAAGAAGATCACGTGAAGGCTGCGGTTGAAGCAATGGGATATCTCGATTTGTGGAAGCTGGCGATTAAACCCGGTAAGCCCTTTGCCAGCGGAAAACTGATTCGTGCTAATAATAGCAGTGTTCAGTTTTTCGGTTTACCCGGTAATCCAGTTTCTGCTTTCGTGACCTTTGTCCTATTAGTAAGGCCGGCCTTGCTTGCCATGCAAGGATGCAGAGAGAGTGCCCCAAAAAGCTTTCACTTACCCACTGGCTTCAGCTGCCAGAAAACAGCGGAGCGTCAAGAGTATCTGCGGGTTATTGTCGTAGCTGGAGTTAATCAGTCCGCGCTGATGCCTTATGATAATCAAAGCTCTGGGGTGGCAGCATCTCTCAGTTATAGTGAGGGTTTGGCAATCGTTCCTCCTTATAGTGAGATCGCTATCGGTGATAGTTTGGAGTACATTCCTTTTTCTGAACTCTTGAATTAGACTATTCGAATTAAGTTAATTGCTTAGATTAAGCAGTTAATGGAAATAAGTCGTATAACTACCTATGCAATGAAGAAGTACATCTCAATAAAATATTTACTACCTATCTTGGTTCTCGCGCTAAGTGCTTGTGAGACTCATCAGTCTGTAATCGAAGGTGCTGTCTCCAATCCCACCCCAGTCAATCCGCCCTTGAAAATTTCAGTTCTAAGTAATCCTCAGGTTATTGATAACTCCGTACGAGATCCCGATCAACAAAGGTTGATTGCCGATATATTATTTGAAGCACTCCAAGCCATGGACTCAGACCGCCTACTTACACCAGTAGATAACAATGCTTATGCAAAATTTCAGCGAGCTTTAGCCTATGATCCGAGAAATGAGATAGCGCTTGAAGGATTACAGAAAATTGTTGAAAGGTATTTAAAGTTGTCTGCAGAAGCTAATCGGCGTGGTCTATTTGAAGAATCCCAGGCTTTGCTTGATAGTGCCAAGTTTGTAGATGACGCTCATCCAGGTCTTGAGGCAGCGACCGAAGCGCTGTTAGCGGAAATGAATTCAGGGGATTTGTTTTTCCAGTTAAACGCACAAGATTTTTCCAAGCGCAGCGAATCAGCGGTACAGCAATTAACGGATATAGCTCATCAAGCTCGTCAACACGAAGCATTTTTTCTGATAACTGCCCCAAATGATGATCAGGCACGCTGGATGTTCTCAGTGATGCGGAATGCCATTGAGGGCTATCGACTCCGGGGAAATATTGAGCTGGCAAGCCGGACGACGATTAGGCTTCGAATTTCTGCTGATTAATAAGATATGGCAATAAATCACATTTCCTGCAGTCTAATTTTGAAGATAGATACATTATTTGAGTTTGACTGGACAGTGGTAGACCCGAGCTAGATCTAAATTAAGATATATGGCTTTTACATAGAGCGCGTCTTAGTCGAATTAATAGAGAATTAGAAGCCAGCTAAACGGCAGTGCTTTTTTCGATTACTCTTAATTGTTCCGGGTTCGAAATCTTGCGAGTTATATTTCTTGGACTTATGTGGAGATCATCGATTTAGGAAGTTTGCTCTCCCAAGGGCAGTGTCATTGGGAAAGAGCGAGATTCTAATTTCTGAAAATTCTAACTGTAATTAACGTAACTCTTATGCGATGAAAAAATTTCTTTGGGCCTATAGTCGGTTGGCTATATTTTCCGCTGGTCTTTTGTTTGGAATTCAAGTTCCAAACTTTATTGATCAGTATCAGAAGCGAGTGGATGCGCACTTTCAAGAAGTATCGGAAAATATCATTGGGTTCCAATCGACCGCTAATGAACTATTCGGTGGCGATCTGCTAGCATTAATTACCTACTATGAACAAAGCAATGATCAAGTTTTCCGGCGTGATGCAGTTAGCGTCAGAATTATTTACGATAGGTACTCAAGAATCTCTGCCGAGCATTTGGTGATGAAAAGTAACCCCTTAATAGTAGCAACACATTTGGTATTTTCAGCAGATCAGGAGCTGTTAGATGAAGTCATGAATCAATACACTTATACGGTGCCATTAAACACGGTTGCTATACAATGGGGGCTAGCAATTGCTGTCTTGTTGACCTTAGTCATGGATTTTATGTTCCATGGATGTGTGAAGTGGACCGGTTTGATGAGGCGAAGAAATATTTCGATTAAGTCAACTTAGGGCAATGCTGTTATTAATTGTCGTATTGCCACCTGCTCAGACTGAGAATCATGATAAATTTAAATGGATCCAGGAAATTGAACTAAATCAATGAAGGATTTTTGAACCCTCTAATAGAGAAGTTGCTTGAGTAAAACACTAGACCTAAGCCGTTTATTCCCAATCCTGACTTGGGGGCGCAAATACAACAAAGGTAAGTTTGCTGATGACTCAGTGGCTGCTGTCGTTGTTGCCATTATGATTATTCCACAATCCCTTGCTTATGCATTGCTGGCTGGCCTGCCAGCAGTAGCTGGGTTCTATGCCAGTATTTTGGGTCTCACTATTTACACGTTCTTTGGATCTAGCAATACTCTATCAGTAGGTCCTGTCGCTGTCGTATCACTCATGACGGCCGCTGCGCTAAGTAAACTCGATCTTACATCGCCGGAAGAATATCTCTTCGCCGCGTTTTCATTAACTTTTCTGTCCGGAATATTTTTGTTGAGTCTGGGAATGCTTCGCTTGGGCTTTATTGCGAATTTCATTTCCTATCCAGTCATAAGTGCATTTATAACTGCGGCAGCGCTTATTATTGGATTTAGTCAGGTCCAATACCTATTAGGCATCAGTGCTAGCGGCAACAATTTGCTAGAACTACTAACAACTATCTTTGGCTCACTACAGGACTCCAGTATTCTCACCTTGAGTATTGGTATTGCGGCAATCTTATTTATTCTATGGAGTAAGTCCGGTATGAAAAAGTTGCTGGTCGCCTTAGGAATTAATAAGTCTCTAGCTAATACTCTGGCGCGAACAGGCCCGATTCTTGTAGCAATTATTGCGGCGACACTCGCCTATTCCCTGCGGCTTGATCAGCAAGGGTTGCAGTTGTTGGGCGATGTGCCAAAAGGTCTATCGGGGTTCGGTGTGCCGAAATTTTCTTTAGATTTAATGAGCAGCCTGGCAGGATCGGCTATCTTAATAACTATTATTGGTTTTGTTGAGTCAATCTCGGTAGGTCAATCATTAGCAGCTCGGAGGCGTGAGAGAATCGATTTGGATCAAGAATTAGTGGCCCTTGGGGCTTCGAATGTTGGTTCTGCGATTGCAGGAGGGTTTCCAGTTAGCGGTGGCTTTTCCCGCTCGTTGGTAAATTTTGAAGCTGGTGCTGCAACTCCAGCTGCTGGTTTGTTTACAGCAATACTAATTACTCTTGTCGCTTTGTTTTTTACTCCAATTTTGTTCTGGCTCCCTAGAGTGTGTTTAGCAGCGATAATAATAGTTGCAATAATTCCTTTGTTGAATTTTTCTGTGCTGAAGAAATCCTGGCTCTATTCAAAGGCTGATTTTTCTGCCGTAACTATAACTCTACTAGCAACTCTGCTTGTGGGGGTTGAATTTGGGATCGGTGCTGGTGTATTTTCCTCGATTTTTATTCATTTATACAAAACCTCACAACCTCATGTTGCCATAGTCGGTCGAGTCGCTGGCACTGAACATTTTAGGAATGTAAATCGTCACAAAGTTGAAACTTTTGAAAACCTTTTATCTATTCGTGTCGATGAGTCGCTTTATTTTGCTAATACGCGATATTTAGAAGAGTTAGTATTTGAGCTAGTAGCAGAAAAACCAAAGTTGAAACATGTTGTATTGATGTGTACCGCGGTAAATAAAATTGATATGAGCGGATTGGCTTCGCTCGAGAAAATCAATGAGACTCTAGAAAGTCTCAACATCAAGTTACACCTTTCTGAAGTTAAAGGGCCGATTATGGACAGGCTAGCTATTACTCAATTTTTCCATGCACTGACTGGGAATAATTACTTGAGCCATAATCAGGCAGTAGAAGACTTGAGTGATAAGAGAGTGGTTATGTCTAGTGCTTGAGAGCAATACTGAGTCACCGATCAATGCCGGCGTGACAATTTGGGTGGACGCAGATGCCTGTCCCAATGTGATAAAGCAGATACTTTTTAAAGCTGCTGAAAGAACTGGCATTCAGTTGACCTTGGTTGCTAATCAATCTTTGCAGGTACCAGCATTCAAGAATGTATTAGCTATCCAAGTGCCTCAGGGATTCGATGTTGCGGACAATGATATTGTGCGTCGTGCAGAAGCTGGTGATCTTATAATTACCTCAGATATACCCTTGGCCGACGAGTTGATAAGCAAGGGCGCTCAAGTCTTGAGTCCACGAGGTGAGAAGTTCTCGGAGGGCACCATTAAGGCTCGACTAAATATGAGAGACTTCCTCGACACTATGCGCAGCAGCGGAGTTCATACTGGGGGGCCGCGTCAATTATCTGAGAGTGATAAACGGGAATTCGCAAATGCTTTGGATTGTTATTTAACTGCGGCGATAGGAAATAGCTGTAGCTAATAATACCTTCGTTTGCTTGATGGGTAATACATCTTTGATCCTCTTAATAGACAAGCAGCAGGAAAAATCGTTTATAGCTAAAGATTAGATATGTCTATAGGCCTCATGTGAAGGAAGAGGCTGTCGGTATAAACAAGTTTCCCACTGAATGCCAGCTCTCCGAGAAAGACTGAACTAACCATTTAAAGGGGAAATTTTTTTCGAATTAATTGTTTCTCAATTTTTTCATGGATTCTTATAACAGTGATTTCAAGCACTAAATCGGTATTGGAATCGACGATATTATCTTATGCATAGCCATAGAGAATTAAAAATGATTAGTTCAATACTATCCGCTCAGCTTGAGATCGGTTCTTTCGTCGGGCATGATGAATTCACAGAGTATAAATATCATCGGAAAAGGCAGAATTGGAGCCGGCAAGGAACAATACTGAATCATTCATAGATACTTAGTGGGAAACGGAAGAATAGTCTTTAGATTTTGACCACCATCTTGCCAAAATTTTCTCCACTAAAGAGATTTAAGAACGCTTCAACCGCATTATCCAACCCGTCGAGGATAGTTTCGCGGCTCTTAACTTTACCTTCCTTAATCCATCCGATCATATCTACAAGAAACTGTTCTCGCATGTCACCGTGATCAGAGACTATGAAGCCATTGATGCGAACTTTCTTGCCAACAATGAGCATGAGATTATTGGGCCCCGGAGCTGGCTTAGAATTGTTATAGCTGGCGATCATGCCGCAAGCCGCAATTCTTCCAAAAGGATTCATTACTGCCAGAGCAGCTTGCAAATGATCACCGCCAACATTTTCGAAATAGACATCAATACCGTCTGGAGCTGCCGCAGTCAGGGCGTCGGTGAGATTTCCGCAGGTTTTATAATTAATCACCGCATCGACACCGCATTCATCGAGTAACCATTGAGCTTTGGAATCATTGCCGACACTGCCAATAACGCGACAGCCTTTGAGCTTTGCAATTTGACAGACGTTGGCACCCACAGCGCCAGAAGCTGCAGAAACGAATATTGTTTCTCCTTCCTTTGGTTCACCATACTTAAATAGTCCCACATAAGCCGTTAAACCTGGCATCCCCAATGTTCCTATATAGAGTGATAATTGATCCCTATCGAATGGCTCCAGCTTATCTAGTGTGCCGGCGTCGGCGACGAATTTGTCCTGCCAGGCAGCACCGTTTAGAACTATGTCTCCGGCCTCTAAGCCTTCCGCATTAGATTCAATAATTTCCCCAACAGCCCCACCCCATAGTGCCGAATTGAGTCCATAGGATTGTGCATAAACTCCATCTTCACGCATGCGGCCCCGCATATAAGGGTCAACAGACATATAGAGATTTTTCACCAGAGCTTGCCCAGCGGAAGGCGGCGCAAGCTCAACTTCGACAGTGGTAAAATTTTCCTGACTTGGCATTCCAGCCGGCCGGCTTGTTAATTGAATTTGTTTAGCAATGTAATCGCTCATATTTTTTCCATTCTTGATTTGTGATAGATAGTATTTAGAAAGATAATGTTTACGAAAATAGTGATTTAATAGATGGCTTTTTTATTTTTTACTGAAGGGTAGTTTATTCGAGAATGATTTTCCCGATGTGACCCAAAAGAAGACAAAAAAAGTTTAAGAAGTCTCTATAATGTTTTTCCCTGCCGACTTTGGGTAACAATTATCGCGATTAGTATTCCGGCTCCGATGAGATGATAATACAGAGGAAAAGGAGTCCACATTAGTAAGATCGCACTGAGTAGTAGTCCGCTTGCTGTGACTGGATTGAGTTTAGTTTCTAAATGCCACTGTAGTAAACCTGCCATGGCATAGAGACCCATACAGGACCAGAGGAACACTTCCAAGCGTTCCGGCCAGGAACCAGATATCAATGGTGAATAAGCGAATAATACCGGCACGAGGTATAAACCTTTGGCGACCTTCCAGCTAGTGAGGCCGGTAGCAATAGGTCGAGTGCCAGCGATACCAGCTGCAGCAAAAGATGCTAAACACACTGGTGGCGTGACATTGCTGTCTTGAGAAAGCCAGAAAATTATAAGATGTGCGCTCAGCAACATACCAGTAAGTAATTCCGGCTCAAGCATCTCCTGTCGAATGATCTGTTTCATTTCCAGAGGCATTTCTTGGAGAGCGATTAATGGATCGCCACCGAACAAGCCGATAGTTGCAGCGACATTGCTAGGCAAGTCTCCTTCTTGCAGCACGGCGAGTAGTTGTGACTGAGTAATTAGATCGAAAATTAATGGCGCAGAAAGAGTAGCTAGTACTATGTAGGAAGCTGTCACTGGCAAACCCATTCCTAACACTAAGGATGCAAGTGCAACAAGAATCAAAGTGATTAGTAAGCTGCCCTGAGCCCATTCAACAATCATCAATGAAAATGCATTTCCAACACCGGTGGTTGTCACTACATTGATAATAATTCCGACAGCAATTAATAACAGTGCCGTAGAAACCATTGTCTTAACACCGTCAACCACAGCATCAAAGACATCTTTTGGCAACATAGGTGTAGGTGATAACCAAGATGCACCAATAACACTAATAATCGCGAAAGCAGCAGATGTTGTCGGGGTTCTGCCAATCACAAGAAAACCAACTAGGATGGAAATAGGTATAATGAAATGCCAACCTTCTTTCAGCACTGCGGAGACGGGCTCAGTGTCGCCGGAATTTGCCGGTGTCAATTTTAGCCGTTTCGCTTCGATGCGAACAAAATAAGAGACAGTGAGGAAGTAAAGAATCGCAGGTAATGTTGAAGCAGCAATAATCGTTAAGTAGGAGATTTGTGTGTAACTGGCGAGTACGAAAGCACCAGCCCCCATTACGGGTGGCATTAATGCGCCACCAGTTGAAGCTGCGGCAACTACCCCAGCTGAAAATCGGCTTGGAAAGCCAGATTTTTTCATCATCGGAATAGTTATAACGCCCGTAGACACAGTGTTAGCTACCGCCGAGCCAGAAACTGATCCCATTAACCCTGAGCCGACGACAGCCACTAAACCTGCGCCACCGGTGAACCGCCCTGCCAAACATTGAGCGAGCCTTACAATAAAATCGCCAGCCCCGGAGCGGAGTAAAAAGGAGCCAAAAATAATAAACATGAAGACAAAGGTCGAAGAAATATTTGCTGTCAGGCCAAACATACCCTCGCTGGTAAAAAAACTTCTGTAGAGAACTGTTTCCAAACTGAGGCCAGGGAAAGAAAATACCCCGTCAATATATCTGCCGAGGAAAAGAATGTACGACAAACTTATTAAGATTAATACTGGCATAAACCAGCCGGTAGTTCGTCGAGTAAACTCTATTGCCAAGCCTATTGCTACTAAAGAAAAGAAATAATCACTTAATATGTACTCAGTTTCACGTGCATACAAAGCATTTTCAAACAAGATTAAATAAGCAGAGGTCAGGATCGCTGTGATAGCAAGAGCGATATTAATCCAATAGCTCAGAGAATGCTTAGTCACATCTTTGGATTCATTAGCCATAAAAGCGCAAATAGCACAGAAACCTCCAAAGTGAATTGCAGATAACCACAGTTCAGAAATGCTGGCAAATACGTTGCAGTAGATGTGGAAGAGGGCAAATAAAAATGCAGCCCAGCGCAAATAAAAAGAATTCATGATTTCTTCTCTAAGTTCCGTTTTCCTGAGTTGAGGATCGTTTAGTTATATTTGTTGTCTCATCAATAAGGAGTCGCTTTGGAATTTTTACACCTACCTCTCGGTAATAGCGGATAGCCCCTTTATGGAGTGGCGCACCGAGCCCTTCGATAGCGATTTCAATTCGCATATCTTTAGTGGCTCCGTGAATTTCCTGTAAGGTAGCTAAGTTCTCCCAGATAACTTTGGTGACGTTATAAACAACTTCTTCGGAGATGTCTTCCCGAGTAACAAGTACATTTGGAGAAGCTACTGTCCGAATCAATTTACTTTGATTTGGATAAGTGCCTGGTGGAAATTCATACCAGTCCCAAAGTGGATATCTCGAATTGATTTTATCCAGCGCTTCCTGAGACCAGTTTAAGATCGTCATGCGGTCGCCAAGCATGGCATAGGCTTGGGTGATAGAGCTGACAGGAGCGCCAGCAGGAATATTCATACCAACTATATTGCCATCTTGAATCGCATTCGTAGTCGGGCCGTAGCCCATATAGGCAAGGTTGAATTTTTCTTCATAATCTATGTCAAGGGTTTCTAGGATAAATCGACCAGTTTGTTCTGCGCCGGAGTTGCGAGCGCCTAGGACATAGCGATCGCCGTCGAGGTTGTTCAAATCCATAATCTCGCCAGTAGTAGCGAGTTCGCTAAGGAGAACAAAATGCTCAACATTTTGCCAAAGTGCGCTAACACTCCGAATATGAGTTTGCGGATTGCTTATTGGACCCTCACCATTCCACGACCATGCGCCAAAAGGTCCCTGCAGAATTGCAAACTGCGCTTGGTTGTCTCTTAGCAGTTTTACATTTTCCAATGATCCAGCTGAGCTAATGGCGGTGAGTGAAATTCCCTGAGATTCGTAAAGTTGTGCATGGGCTATTGTCGCCAACGCGACGCCGACGGGATAGTAAGTGCCGCCGGTAGTTGCGGTGGTGAGAATAAAAGGCCTTGCTCGAGTTAATTCATCGCTACAAGAAGCAAATAAGGCTGCCAGTATTATGCTTACTACAATATTCTTCATTAATAACCTAGCTGACTTATTAAAAATCATAGAGGAATTGGCGATAAACTTTTGTATATTAACTTATTAAATATTCGCTAAATTGCTGAATTATATAGGGGGAAATTCATCGAGCCAGCAGCAACTAGTAGCCGTTTTATGAAACCATATTTCCATTTAAATCACAATTTAAAGCGCATCTAAAAAGGCCTACTTAATACGGTATAGATACAGGGCATATTGAGATAACTAAAGAATTTAAGGTCTCCAACTGCGATTTAGGGCTAACGACTTCCTGTATTTTTCTGCGCATTCGGCGCGGGTTGAAATTCCTAACTGGCCCTTAGTTTTGTACTTTTATCATGAAGTTCATCTGCGGATGATTTTGGTCGGTAATTAAACTAATCAAAGAATCAGTCGCGACTTCCATTTTCTTCTGTTCTTCTGGCTTAACCAAACTGGTTTCTTCAACAATAATTTCTGTATGTGACCCTCATAGTCCACGAATTAATTTTCGCTGAGCTGGCTTTGATTGATTAACCCGAAGATAACCCCGGCTGCTAAGAAAGCTAGTACTGCAAGTGTGAGTAGGGTCTTGTTTATAAAGCAGTGATTGCCGATTAGTCCTATTTAGGAGTTTTTTTATCTGTCCCGAGAGTATCACTAACATGGCCAGATAAAGGTTTTTCTTCTTCTAATTTTCCTATCAGTAATATCGCCCCAGTAAAAATTGACGCTATTGCGGTAATACCCATAACCAATGAGATTCGAAAAAACATATTGATATACGTCTCGCTGAAATAGAAAACCGCTTCAGCTACTAGATTCACTAATACTAGAGAAACTATTAATGTTATCCAAACGGCTTTCTTCATTGGGTTTTTAACTCTAGAGTTTCGACTCAATCAGGTGATCTATTTCGAGAGTAACAGCATTCCTGATATGTGACTACTATCGAGGCCACTAAAGATAAAGACGTCGTCGACTGAGTCGGCATTCAATTGGACCGGAATGATATCACCACTTTCATTGATAAAGCTGGAGTCAATGTCCAAAGTAAGGTCCGGAGTTTTACCCTCTACAGCCGCAAGATTAGAATTTGTGCTAAGAGAAATCTCATCGATAACTTCCCTAATATTAATTTCATATTCATCGCGTTCACGCGTGTAATTTAAAGCGCCTAGAAACTGGCGATTGTCCTCGCTCGGCTCAATGGCGTTAAGAAAAATATTGACTTGATCGTTTACCAAAACCAGCAATTCTTTACTACTAAAATCATTATCTAAATTGGCAAAGTTATTTGGGGCTGCTCGTTTCTGTTGCAGCTCTCTAAATTCATCAGCTTTTTCTCGAAAGGTAGCAGCGAGGCGAATGACTGAGGGAAACTTCAGGTCAACGCTAATTTTTCGGGTAGGTCGACGCGAGAAACGTTCCCCTTCATTCGGGTAAATAAATGCCTCAATGGCCACACTGCCCGAAAGAGCCAACCAAACAAATATGTCTCCTACAGATATTGGCTCGACTCGCCAGAGCCAAAGGTCTTTCAGTCCATCTTCATTTTCGTCATAAAGAAACGTGCTTAAAACATTTCCTCCAGATCTTAGTACTTGTCTTGGTTGTTCAAGTTCCATCCCGCTGAGAGTGCCACCGAAGAGAGAAATTTTTCCTGCTTCTCGCAAGAGTAAATCTGCGATTCCGTCACCGTCTACATCATCCAATATTTCTTCATGAGTTAAAGCGAGGACGCCTGTTAAGTTAGCGAAATCAAGATTGTCGATATCGAATTCCCCTAAGCGTTCCTCAATTGCTGTTATGTCTAAGGAATAGCTGGGGATAATGTTGAAATAGCTATTGCCTTGAGGATCGGCAATAAATACATCAAGCTTTTCCTCAGTGCGAGAAACAAGATCATCAAAGCCGTCTCCATTCACATCTCGTAGGTTGATTAGAGGTATTCGAATCGATTGACCGGTTCGACGTTCTAACTGAGTGGAATCAAGGGTTGTACGAATCCTCATATCGGATTGTACGCTTAGCCCTGCTTGGTAACCGCCCGCGCTATCGTTAATATAAATATTGAGCTCGCCCGCTCCAGGAATTAATAGATCCTCGACACCATCACCATTTATATCTCGGGAAAAGTGCAGTCTGTTAACACCCTTGCTCAGAAACCCTGGTAGGTTTTCCTGAATTTTTTCCGGCGGAAGAATCGTTTGACTATCTACATGCCAAACCAGAACTTCACTGCCACCTATAACGGCTATGATTGATGCCTGATCAGAATTCGAATAGTTACTACTTAGATCCCAGCCCACTGCTTGTCCGGGGAAAACAATTTCATCGAAGCCTGATTGGAAATCAAAGCCAGCTGCTGATTGAAAGTAAATTCTAAGAGTTTTATCAATTACTGTAATTACATCATTGAGATTGTCACCATTGGTGTCCGCTATTACTAAGCCTTCTAACTTGGCAGGAAACTGAAATGATTGAGATAAAAATTCTAATTCAGCTGACTGTGCCGAGGACATCAGCCAGAGGACTAGCATCCCGGCAACAAGATGGCCCTTGCCACGAAGTGTAAATAAAGTCATGGCGTGGTCACCAAAAGAGTCGTACTCACCCCATGTCGAAGCAAGAGATCGGGCAATTCATCTCCATTCAGTGTCAGCACTTTAAATTGAAACACTGTGCGCGGGGAAATGTATTCCCAGAATGATTCATTAGCTATGACTAAGTCATTATCAATTCTTTTAGCGGCTAGAGTACCATTGTCGGTTATATATAAAGCATCACGATTACCGTCCCCGTCCACATCGTATTGCAAAGACATTTGTTCAGATAACCCTCGAACATTTGCTGCTGAAAAACTCTCTTCGAGAGAAGAATCAGGTCTTCGATTAAATAGCTGGCCCTGGATTACGTCAGAATTACCATAAAGTAGCTGCACTCTATTGATGCTGGCGTTACGAATAGCGTCTACTACTGGAATGGTGTAATAGCTGACATTGAGCGCTGGTTGCTCAGAGTCGGCTAGAGGGATAACGTTCAACCTCACATCGTAACCTGAAAAGCGCATGACCTGATCAGGCATGTCCAATTCAAAAGTTCCACCTTTGTTTAAGAAGAAACGGACATCCCATTCACTGCCATCAGAACTCAAGCGGAAGAGATCTATTTTATCGTCGTTATTTAAATCTGCGAGTTCAATATCACCTTGCGTATCGATTTCACCAACCCAATCGGCAATTTCATTGAAAGTTAGATTGTCTTGTTGGTAATGAATATTTAGTTGACCTAGGTCATCGTTACCAACATTTAAATAGAGAATATCCAACAAGTCGTCATCATTGAGTTGTGCCATAATGGCTGAAGGTAACCAGTTTTCTGTCCGCATTAGAGCTTGTTCAGATTTGGCTTCTGCAGACCATTGTTCGATAAAATTCGCAAACGGTGTTGGTGCTTCAGCAATAATGTCAAGCACAATACCTTCCTCGGCATTGATGCCAATGTTTGCACTTGCATTGGCGCTCCTGTCATTTCTCCCTAGGGCTCTGGTGTCAAGGTTTAGAGTAGTAAATTTTGCAGCAAGCTCAAATGATTCGTTGTTACCGCCTCGATAAACGGCGAATTCTTTGTCACCTGGTAACAATAAATCAACATAGCCATCATTGTTCATATCATAGATTGTCTCGATAAAATAAACTTGCTCAAGATTAGGTACGGCGGCGATCAAGTTCCATTGAATTAACTGCTTAATATTTCCAGCATAGCCGTCTACTGCGGTGGAAAAACTAAAGACGCCATCGCTGGAAAAAAGTAACAGTTCTTTTCCGGGTTCGTCACGTAAGTCTGCAAAGGCTACCGCGATAATTTCGGATTTTATTTCCACTTTTTGGGGACTTGTTGAGAAGCTTCCATCGATTTCCTGGTGATGAATGTGTATTTCGCGCCCGATGGCTGGATTGTAGTGTGCAAAAATAATGTCTTTTAAACCATCACCATTGAGGTCTTCTGTAATTAGTGTTGCCCAATTATTTTCTCTGGTAACTTCGTAAGCGGCATAGTTTGTTTGTGCGAAAGAAAATGAGTTTAGTAGACTGCCAAGGGCAACTAAAATCAGTCGCAAAGCAGGGAGATAGCCAAAGCAATAGCAGCGGAAAAGTTTTACTCTGGAAAGATTCTCTTTTAAGCTAATTGGGTTCAATTTTGTTCTTCTGTTAATTCACCATAGTCAGTGGTGAAGTTAAATATTCCAAAGAAGCTATATGATTTCTCTTCTTCAATCCGATTGTATTCATAGAGAGAAAAAAGCCAGAAATCCAAGATGTTCAAGCTGTTGCTTTTAGGATTTAAGGAAGAGTTGTATTGCACTAATGGCCCCAGAGAAAGTCGGCTAACTCGTCTGCCAGGACCCCAAAGTTTTACTGTCTTATTGCTAATCGTTTGGCCATCAAAAATACTGAAGATCACTGATTCACCTAAGGCTTTGTTTCGATTAAGATCATTTACTAATCCCTGGGCGGAATTTACTTCCACCTGATTTAGCGCCACAACGATATCATCGATTCCAATTCCCGCAGCTATTAGTGGGCTTTTTGGATAAATCTCAACTATTCGTGCTGCCGCTACGCCAGTTCTACCTGCTATGTTGACTAGTTGTGTTTGATAAGCGGCCCTACTCGCTAGGGGGTCTATGCGAAACAACTCCACAGGTGCTGAGTTGCCGCGTCTTATTCTGCCAGTGAGCCCTGTTTCAAACACTGTAGTATTGCGGCGCACGCGGAATTTTAGTTCTGTATCAGCATTGATGTTATCTTGCGCAGTTAGCAGAACATCTGGGTTGTTGCTTGCAATACCATCGATCGAAAGAATTATATCTCCAACCTGAATGCCTGCTAAATCTGCAACCCCATTGTCGGATACACTGCGCACACGAATGCCAGGTAGAATTTCTATATTAACGAGTGAGTCACTTTCATTCAGACTAACATCGAGACCAAAATCTACGCCTGACTCAAGTGGTTCAGGCCTAAGTGAAATATCTTCAGCCGAAAGAGTTAACGCAGGAATCAAAACAGCAGGCTCGTAGCTGATACAAGTAATCATACTTATACTGAGCGTAATAATTAAGCAGCATTTAATAAGGATTTTATGATTAAATTTTCTCATTACATTCTCTTTTGCCCGATCAGCAACATCGAGACTACAACAAATAAGAACAATGTTGGCCATGGAACCCAAGTATTTAACAGTACCATTCTGTCATCAATCAAAACATCTGAGTAGCCTCTAACCAGTCTGCTTACATCTTGGAGATAAGATTGGTCCAATAATGAGGGCTGAAAACTGGCATAAATATATTGGGAAAAATCCCCCATCACACCTTTAAAGATATCAATAGCAATAGTTATTCCTAATGCAGTTGTAACCGCTTGCGTCGCAGATTGTGCACAAATAGAAACTAGCAATCCAAATGCAATAGCAGCAGGAAGGGGTATCAATGCGAGCTCCAGACCCAAGCCGATTTCGCCACGAATCTCACTCTCGCTTATTAGTTCAAACCCATCTTCCACTATAGGGCCGAATTCCCAGAAGAAACCACTTAAGAAATATGCGCTGCTTAATAAAAAAATGATTGATAACACAGCAAGCAAGTGTAAATGAATGAGTTTGGCAGCTATTAAGTTGATGCGGCTGATACGTCGAATAAGCAGGTGACGAATAGCGCCTGTGTCGCGTTCGAAACTAAAACCATAGGCTGCTAATCCCACGAGCAAAAGTGCCAACATGGCCAAACCAGTACTCAAGCCATCTACATAGTAACCATAGGCATTGTTCGCCACTGCCTCATCAAAACTGTCTCTACCTAATAAACTGTTCCGAGCAGTTTCTCCTGTCTCAGAAAGTTTCACCAGAAAGAACTGCAGTGCTATTAGCAGAGCGGGGCCAAAGACGATAAGTTTGGCGGTAAAGCTTCGCTGTGATACGAATAATTCAGCGCGTAGTGCTATCAGCAGTCCCTTCATCGGGGAACCTCTCTAGTTATTTCTCGAAATAAACTTCCAAGAGAGGCACGATTGAGAATTAGTTCGTTAATACTAATATTTTGGTCCACTAGCATTTTGTTCAACTGACTTGAGTCGATGGAGTTGAGGGTCACCTGTAAATAATTTGGATCTGCTGCAATAGCTACTTTAGCGAAAGTGCCGTTCTCGAGAAGTTTGATGACTGTCTCTTGTTGGTCTGTTTGCAAAAGCACGCTGCAAGAGCTTTGAGCAAGTAAAGCCTCTATTTTATCATTTATAGCAATTGAGCCTTTGTTCAATATCGCGATATGTGAACAAATTTGCTCGAGGTAAGGTAATTGGTGGCTGGATAGTAAAAATGTTGTACCTTCTTCTTGATTTAACGTTTTGATTAGTTGGAGAACGTCATCCACCCCTTCGGCATCTAGGCCATTGAAGGGCTCATCCAAAATAATCATTTTGGGATTACCTATGAGAGCGTGCGCGATGGAGGCACGTCGTTTATTACCTAAAGATAGATGTTTAATTTTAAAATTGGAAAAACGTTCAATACTTAACAGTTGCTCAGCTAGAGCAGGGCTTCTCTTAGGGGTTTCACATAAGAGCGAAGCATGTTGCATACACTGTCTTACAGTAAGATTGGGAAGCAGACTTGGGGAATCGAAGATAGCTATGATATCGCCATTGGCTCGATGTAACTGCTTAGGAGGGTAATTTAATATCGAAATATCGCCGCTATTTACGGATTGCAAGCCAAGAATGCATTCCAGGCTTGTAGTCTTACCGGATCCATTTAAACCAACTAGTCCATGAATAGATCCCTGATGAATTTGTAAATCGAGATTACTAATTACTTCGTGGATGCCATAGCTCTTCTTCAGCCCTGAAACGGAAAGCGCTGTAACCTTGTTATTCATTGCTTCTACTCATAGCTTCTATGCTGGGTTTTAAAGTTAGGGATCGGTAATTAGAGCGAGAAAATGAGTTTAATGAGTGTAGTAGTAAAAGGCATGCAATGCAGTGAAAGCAAACAAAAGATAAAGCACTGCTGCTCTCACAGTGCATTATGAAGTCTGCGATCAACTAAATTGCTTTAATCAACAAAGAGATCATCAACTTGAACTTCTCTGACCGTCCCGAATTGTTCAAGTTCCTCGGTCTCGATAATTGACAGGTCACCAACGACAGATATGAGTTTTGGTCTTTCCTTCACATGGTCTTGTTGGAACGAGAGTAGATCATCCATGCTTGCAGTTTGCAGCTCATCATATCGTTGTCGACGCGGATCACCATCCAAACCAAGCCGCTCCCAACTTCGTACTGCGCCAATCACTTCTCGAAAATTAATTTTTGAAGTACGGTAACGATTGAGTAATGAGTTTACTGACTCATCGAATCGTTCGGTTGACTCAGGCATGTTATCAATCAAATCAATAAATGCATTCAGGGCATCCACCGTCTTATCAGTTTGAGTGCCAATTGCACCGAGCATGAGGTTTTCAGCATTTTCTCTGCTGCCTTGGGCGTAGCGAGCAGATGCTGAATAAGCCAGAGCTCTCGCTTCACGTAGCTCCTGAAAAACCACGCTGGACATGCCACTACCAAAATAATTGGTATAAATTGAAGACATAACACTGTCTGCCTCGGTATATTCATCGTCAGCGAATTCGATACGCACCTGAGCCTGGGCTGTTTGCTGGTCAACAACGTAGACTTCACTTCCACTAATTTCTCGAGCTGTACGGAAACGAAAATCTGGTGTGTCTTTAAGCTCACCTTCGAGTGTGTGGTGGCGTCTGAGCACGGTCACTAAATCTTCCAGCTGCAAAGATCCTGTGTAGGAGAGCGTATGTTTATAGGTCAAGAGGTCAGCAGGTAAAGTCATCAACTCATCCATGGAGGTTTCCTGGATTTGTTCAGCGGTAAGAGCTTCAAGCATAGGTGAGTTTTCGCCATAGCGGTTATACAAATAAAGTGCGCGAGCTATAGCCGGTGGTGAGCTCTTTTGATCCACTCTAGACTTCAGCATGATCCCCTTCATTTGCTCTAGGGTTTGTTCTTCTGTTGTTGGACTTTTTATCAACGCCATCATTAGCTCTAGGCTGTTTTCGAATTGCTCATCCAAGCCACTTAATGAAAACCCTGACGAATTCTCGCCAGCTCCAAAGCGGAATTCACTACCTATTCGATACCATTCTTTTTTCAATTCCTCATTACTCATGGTCTGAGTGCCCGCAACATCAATTAGGGATGCTGCGAGATTTAGCTTTTCATTTTCTTCGGTACCTACATCAACATTGATTGAAAAAGAAAATAAATCGTTCAGAGGATTGGGGGCATAATAGAGGTTTACGCCATCGGCAAATTCAATGAGACGGTAATCTCTATCTGCTTCAACAAAAACTGGTTCGATAGGATCGAAATCCATGGCGAGTATATTCTGTGCAAATTCAGATTGACTGGTAGGGTCAATATTCACCGGGTCGATTTGAGGTTTTTCGACTGGTGGGATTTCATGCTGTTCGTTTACTTGGTAAATAGCAACGTAATCATCGCCGAAATACTTGTTGGCGACTGCAATCACATCCTGCTTGCTTAATTGTTCCATGCGTTCTATTTCGCCTACATAATCTGCCCAATCTGCTCCTTCAATAAAGGATTGGCGCATCATGGAAACTCTTGCAGTATTGAATTCCTGGCTTGCTTTCTGACTCTTCTTAAAGTCATTGATAATGGCAGCGATTATCCAATCTTCAAATTCACCATTTTTAATCAGCTCAAGCTGATCGAGAAGTAATAGTTCGACTTCCGCAAGTGTCTGTTCTTGCTTGGGGACTCCATAAAGTGTTTGGAAGCCACCATCATTAAGAAATTGCGGAGAAGAGCCAGCATTAGTAACTAACTGTTGCTGGTTTAAGTTCAAATTGATCAAACCAGCGGTGCGGTTGTCGAGAATCATATCGAGAAGAATAAGTGCTTCTTTCTCAGCATCTCCGTTAGGCACAGTGCGGAAGGCAAGTTGAACTTGTTCCTCGCCAGGGTATTGCACTGTTTGACGTTCGGCTCCTTGCAATGGATCTTCTTCCCAAGGGCCAATAGCTGGAATAGGC
>CAWKZI010000002.1:0-35865 GCA_963854365.1 Gammaproteobacteria bacterium | reverse complement strand
GGAACCAACAGTGCTATCGGGCTTAGTGCTGGCCGTATCGAATTATCTCCTCAATTATCCATAGAACCCAGTTATTCATTTAACAAGGTTAAGCTACCAGAGGGTGATTTCAGAACTGAGTTAGGCAGATTGCGCATTACATACACTTTATCACCCAGGATGTATGTCGGCGGTCTAGTTCAATACGATTCAAACTCAAAGTCTGTCAGCACTAACTTCCGATTTAGGTGGGAGTGGGCCCCAGGCAGCGAACTCTTCGTAGTCTATAGTGACGACCGGGATACCAAACCTTTCGGCGACCCACATAGTTTCGAACTGCGCAATCGGGGACTATCAATTAAATTTAATCGATTATTCCAGATCTAAATATAATTGTATAATCATAGAAAAATAGCTGGCCTATAAGAAAATTCTTTTTCCTCCGTTCTTTTTATTTCGAAATTTAAGCATCAACCTGACTATCTCCACGATATTCGATTTGAAGTCCATTCAAAAAATTTCGCAACACTTGATCTTTACACTCACGATAATGCTTATGATCCGCTCTGCGAAAAAAAGCAGAAAGCTCATGCTTACTTAAACTAAAATCTACCAGTGATAATATGGTCAACACATCTTCAGCCTCAAGATCGAAAGCAATCTTCAGTTTTCGGAAAATAATATTATTGCTTAGACGCTTTTCCGGTTCCGCCTGCAGACCATCTTTTTTACCCCGTATCACATTAATCAAGCCATTGAGGAAGGTAGCAAACATCACATCACTGCACTCTTCATAGTCAAGGTCCCCATCTCTCTTTAACCATACGCTAAGTTGACTTCTTGTTACTTTTTGCTCAGCTTCAGCAAATACAGCTATCATTTTCGAATCATCAAAATCCAGTATGTAGCGCAGCCGGCGCAGGCAATCATTAATTCTCATTTATTACGCCCCGCTGAACTTACGGATATTGCCTTCCTCTTTGCAGGAGCTTTCTTTGCTGCAGTTTTAGTTTTGTTAATTCGCGGTTCGGTTGCGTTAATCCCAATCGAGGAAAGCTTGAGAACTATTTTCTCAGCACCAAATTCAATGGTATCTCCCGATACCATTTTCTTTCGTTTCTGAACTTCACGCTCACCGTTAACCAACACCAAACCAGAAGCAACCGCCGCTTTGGCTTCACCTCCACTGGTAACCAAGCTTTCGAATTTTAATACTTTATAGAGCTCGATTGGTTCTCTAGATATTTCAACCTCTCGGAATTTCACACCTACCATTCCTATCTAGGCTTCCAGAAAAAGACCTCAAATTCGCGCAGCGGTGCTGATCCTTCGTAGAGTGAATCATCTAACGTTATGCCCACCATGTCAGCCCACTGCCCCATCATGACGATGCGCTCGTCACCAAAAATTTCAACAGCCTCCATCGTAAAAGTCTCTTCTCCAATACGCAGCCATCCATCACCGCCGCGGTCTCTCACTCGCTGTGCCCATAGCGCATCGTCTGGATGAGTGGCCGTAATTACACCATCGGGAGTGCTAACCCAAGAAAGGTAGGTAACAAAAGGCGGAAAACCGGCTTGCTTCATCTGCAACGGACCTCGAACGGTTCCATTAAGAGTTGTAAAGTCATCCAAGGCCGGAGTTTGTGTTCCGCCAATAATTACCCCAGGCATACGAGCAAGCCCTTCATTGCCGAGGTATGGTGCAGTGAACATCCACCCCAGCACCCCAGTAATTAATACAACTCCGATCAATATCCCAGTGATCTTTAGCTTATTCATTACGCATTCTCCGTGTCAATATACAAAAAGCATAGCTAGTATAAGCGAATAGAGATAGAAAATCGGTGATGAGAATAAAATACAGTCCCCTATTTTTAGTGTGGGACTATTTTTTAGAACTATACCGTCCCTGAGTCTTCGCTTAGTTGGCTTACTATTTACCTCTTGAATAATCATTCAAACCCGCGTAATTTCGGGCTATAGATTCATCTAATTACTTGATAAAAATAGACAGATATTGGAGGTTCGAATGAACAACAGCATTCATGTGAAATTGATTCTGGCACTAGCCAGTTTCTTGATTGCTCCGCTCATTTCAGCACAAGGTGATGGTTTTCCGCGTACCGAACACGGCCAACCTGATTTGCAAGGCACTTATACTTTCAGAACGCTTACTCCCCTAAATCGTCCGAGAGAATTGGAGAACTTTGAGGTACTTACGGCTGAGCAGGCTGAAGAGTGGGAGGCTTTCGAGAATCGCCGCCAGAACCGAGACCTGATAATTGACTCAGTAGGCGGAGCCGGATATCCCCCAGGAGTTATTTCCTACAATAATTTCTGGTATGAAAGGGGCGTGCAAACTGTTGCCGATCGCCGAACCTCACTTATTTATGACCCTCCCAATGGAAGACAGCCGGCAAGAAATGCAGCCGGTAGAGAGCGCGGAGCTGCTTATGGGCAGATGGTTTTCGAGAGTGCTGGGCCCGAAGGACGCACGACTGTAGACCGCTGTCTGGTAGGTTTCAACGCCGGTCCACCAATGATTCCCAGCGCCTATAACAACAATTTGCAACTTATTCAAACCAAGGACACTATCGTAATCGTGAACGAAATGGTCCACACAGCGCGCATAATTAGGCTCGATAGTGATCACCATACTAAACAGCTCAAGTGGGAAGGAGATTCTGTCGCACACTGGGAAGGCGACACTTTGGTTATTCATACTCAGAATTACTATCATGACTATAACTATGGTGGCATGTCGGATCAGGCTCAAATAACCGAACGCTTTACTAGAATCGATGCGGATACTTTGGACTACGATTTCACCGTTGAAGATGAGCTTACCTGGGACGAAACTTGGTCTGGAAAATTTCCATTACGCCGTGCGGCTGACCCTTTATATGAATATGCTTGCCATGAGGGTAATCATGGGCTCGTTGGCATTCTTGCAGGCTGGAGACGCTATGAATCCATGGGATTCAACGGAGATGGCTCGCCTAAGTCTGATACCGGCACTGTTGATACCGAAGAGAATTAGCAGAGCAACAGAGAATTATTAAAAAAGGGGGTCAGAATCTGACCCCCTTTTTATATTGTTGCTTTCTATCTTTTATGAATTATTGGGTCGGGTTTGGCACACCACCCGGATCTTCGCCACGGAATTCCGCTTCGAGAAGACGTGCACCCTTCATAATACCTTCTAGCGCATAATTCGCCTCATGACACGCGTATTCGAATACCTTGTTAGGGCTGCGAGGCCAGGCGTACTCACCAGTGAAAGGAGCGGTCCAAACAGACGCATCTTCAACTGTGAATGAGTAGACCAGTTTGTCGGCACTCTCCATGCGGAATCTCTCAGTTACCTTCATATCCCTTGAGCCTTGGGCAAACGCGGGCGTGTCTTTGAAGTTAGTAGTCTCTACAACCAGAGTATCGCCCTCCCACCAGCCAATAGAATCACCCAACCATTTGCGAATTGTTTCCGAGTCATGTTCAGCGTTCATTCTGACTATCCGAGCCTCATGCACCATCTCGACATGGATCAGTACTATGTCTTCACTCTGAACGATACGCTTATGGTTGTTATACAGCGCCGGATACATCGGTGGACCTCCGGTGTTGCTAAAACTGAGAAGGCAGCGCTCTGCGAAGGGGCGCTGCTCCGGATTGTCGTAAGGGCCCGGTGCGTCCAGACCGGCCTCAAGCCAGTAGGCGGTCCCATCATTGTTGCCATAATCGCGGGCAAACTCGGTTGATTCGCCGGCACCAAGCCTAGCGCGTTGTTCAGCACGGCGTTCATCGGTCACGGCCGGATAGCGACCATTTGGCGGATCGATCAGGATCGAAGTGCGCCACTGACCATCAATCTGAAAGGCATCGGTACCACGATCGATCCAGAAGGCATTGTAACCACCAACGTTGCCTGCCGCCCCCGGTGAGCCGTCACCACCTTGTGGTGGAGCACTCCGATTGGGATCGCTGTTCTGCTGGCTCTCGTTATTGCGGTCCAGCTCGTCTGCAGCGATCACCGCCGCCTCATCGTTGGTCAGGAACATCTTATCGCCATATTCCACTGGGCGTTGCATGGGTGTCAGGGTCGACACATCATAGGTACCAGACAAGTCTGGGTGGCCACTGGCAGTCCGTGGGATGTCACTTCCCTGGGCAACGACCAATGGAGCGAACATCAGCCCTATAAACACTAACAGCACTCGACTTAATGTGATTTGATTGTACATTTTCAATCTCCTCGTATTGACTCAGTTAACTTGGCAACGATACCTCTGCGCCTTGCTATAGACTAACTCTTCTACAAAATCAGTGCACCGAAAATCCATCAAAAGATCTTTTTTCTCGAAGCCAAGATAGATTATGATTTTGATAGTAAACCGCTCGATCAATACGGGTGGATCCTCGGGAGCTCCCTTTATCTTCGCTATAAACCATTGTCCTATCTAGTCACATTTTTATGCCTGCCAAACCGGTAAGCACGGATTGGTCTGCACTATTTCTGGCTGAAGATGTTATGAATCCATAGAATTCAATTTAGCCTTTAATGGATCACATTTCTCTTACATCAAAATCTGCCAGGCTAACAAAACTTGGGAGAGGAATGTGGCAAAAAAGCAAAAGTTCGGACCCAAGGAATACCAATCGTATACGCCACTATATGGACTAAACGCGCCCAGAAATAAATCACACAAGCAAGGGCTGTAGTTTCGTTGTTAACTCCAGCGGCGTGAGCTGTCGCCGACTAAGTCGGACTATAGCAACATCGGAGACCTTTCTTACTTTTGACTCTCATCGCTGCCTAGCCCATCAAAGTTTTGTACCTCTCTAGGACCGCGGCGCCCAAAAGAATACTTTCCAATCACGAAGCGGTTCTCCGCCCTCGTAGAGAGCTTGATCGAGTGACATGCCCGCTTTTTCGACCCACTTGCCCATCGTGTCGATACGCTCAACACCTTGAACCTCGGTGGCATTCATCTTGTAAGTGGCGTCGCCTATACGCAGCCATCCATCACCGCCGCCGTCCTGCAAACGCTGAGACCAATACCCTCCGTCTGGACGCGAGGCAGAAATTACACCTGTGGGGGTGCCTACCCACAACAGGTAGGTAACAAATGGAGGAAAGCCACGTAGCTTCATCTTCATGGGACCCTGCACAGCTTGATTAAGTGGCGAGAAGTCATCTGGAGCGGCTGTTGGCGTGCCTCCGATAAATACACCGGGTGTACGATCAAACCCTTGACTGCTAAGAGAACGTTGTTGACTGCTAGGATAAGGGGCCGTGACCATCCAACTTACTAAACCAACAACTAGTAAGGTGACTGCGATTCCTAAGATCTTACCTTTGCTCATTGCGCAGCTCTCATGACTGGCGTGTACTCTCTGACGAAAGGTAATATTTCATCCACGATCGATTGAAGGCTTGGTGCTATCTTAAACGTTGAGTTTTGAATCAAAGTAGTCGCAGCTCTGGCATTTACCTTAGGGTGCAAAAAGTCGATCTCTTGCCCATGGTGAAGAATAAGAGTAGCAGGCACCTCAAGTGCCATTAGCTGCTCATCTGTCATTCCAAGCGTTGTTTTTGCATGAAAAGATGCTAGGTACTCTCCGGTCATCTTCATTGTGCCTAAAAAATCGTCTATGTTTTGTTCCAAAAATATCTTTTGCAGTTCCGGGCTATTCCGCTCTAGGTAGGCCTTCCATAATGGCGTCTGAGCAACTGCCTCCATCGAGGTCAAACTATCATCTCTTAAAAAGCTCAAAAAATATTCGTCCGAGAGGCGCTGTGCTGCTACCGGCCCACCCGTGAGTGGCGCAATGATGAGTGCATCCACTTGTTCTGGGTATCGTTCCGCTAAAACCATATTTGAACGAGATCCAGAGGACATACCATAAAATATGGCCGAATCAATATCTAATCGTTCCAGAAGCACATGCAAATCCTCTGCTTCCTCAGCCGAGAGTGGTTCGGCATTAACAAAAGAAACTTCCGATCGCCCTAAGTTACGACGGTCCATAATAATGACCTTTAGATCACTGGATGCAGCAGCAAGATTTTTAGCGAACGCCCCAAAACCTTCGATATCTCCCATCCCACCTGGAGTTACAATCAGCGGGATCGATCCATTTGGGTTATAGATCTCCACGTTTAAGGTCATGTCGCGGTCCGGCCGTAGATCTACTCTAAGATTTTCTACTGGGACGCTATTGGAGCCTGGCGCAGGAGTTGCCTTAAACAAGACTTCGATCCAAATATTATTAGCGGCCCCCTTAAACAATGTCGGATCAGGATTGTAATTAGGATCAGTGTTAACCCTTGAATCTTGAGCAACCAACGCATTTGAAGCGCATAGCAAGGCAAGAAGAGCAATTATTAATGTGCGGCAGTTAAATTTACTTGTAAGCATTATTTTTTCCTGAGTTGTGGAGGTGCTCTTTGAGGTGGAGTTCTTTAACAGTACGTGCAATATAGGACCATTCAGTCCTAATTACAAGCAGCGAAATAACGAATGTACTATAATCAGCATTGTTGGAATCAGAGTGTTATTAGCCATGGCAGGTAGACCACGACAATTTGATGCGGACGGCGCACGCGATATTGCGATGCATCTTTTTTGGGCACAGGGTTATGACGCGACTTCACTCAGTGACCTCCTCTCGGCCATGGGGTTATCAAAAAGTAGCTTCTACCAAACCTTCGAATCCAAACTCTCGCTATTTGAACACTGTCTCGATCGCTATCGAGAAATACTCGTCGGCGCCATGACTGCGGGCTTGGCGAATGCTCCTAGTGCGATAGCATTCATAAATTTTACTTTAGTCGATGTGGCAAACGACACCAATGACCCGTTAGGTCGCCGCGGCTGCCTGATGATAAACACAGCAACGGAATTCGCACAGCGGGATCCTGGAATTGCACACTGCGTAGAAACTGGCATACAAGCGACACGAGACGTTTTTCTAGTAGCGATAACAGCTGCTCAAACTGCTGGCGATATCGATTCAACCGCCAGCGCTGAGGTCCTCGCAGATTACTTAGTGACTATTTATAGTGGGCTAAAATCTCAGATTAAAGCCGGAGCTAGTCACGATAAAATTGTAAACATTGCCGAGTTATCAGTGGTGGCTCTACAGCGTATGACTTGACACGCGTGGACGAGTATTTAGCTCGCTCTAGCATGAATTCCCCTCATCCAAATAGATTGCTATCCTTGCTGCAATTCATAAACCATTTCTTATTCCATTCCTCGCCTTAGGTTCGCGAGGGCAAACATCCTAAATTGAGGTAACTTTCTTGAAACTTTACGACCTTCCCCCTTCACCTAACGCTCGCCGAGTCCGAATTTTTCTAGCTGAGAAAGGACTAGAAATCCCCATGGTGCCTGTGAACATGATGACAGGAGAAAACCATACAGATGCCTACCTGAAGAAAAACTCACTAGGGAGAATGCCACTTCTTGAACTGGATGATGGCACCTGTATTTCCGAATCCATGGCTATATGCAGATACATTGAAGAATTGCACCCTAGCCCTGCGTTAATGGGGAGCGGCGCGCTGGAATCGGCTACGATCGAGATGTGGCAGCGACGAATGGAGTTTGAATTCCTTCTGCCTATCGTTAACATTTTTCGACATACCGGTGAAATGTGGAAAGACCGAATGATTCAAATAGCCGAAGTTGCAGAACAAGAAAGAAAAACCGTAGCGACACGAATGGAATGGCTGGATAGTGAACTAAACAGAACACAGTTTATCGCCGGAGACTCCTACACAGTGGCCGACATAACTGCACAGTGCTCTTTTGTCATGGGCAAAGCTGCCTTGGGTATAAGAATTCCCGAAGAACTAAAAAACCTGAATGACTGGTGGAAAAGCGTATCCACGCGCCCCACTGCCCGGGCTTAAATTTTGATCAATAGCTAACGAAAAAACAAAGGAATAAATGGGAAAAACAGAGAGAATCTGCGCTTCGAGTAGACTTACCTGTCACTCGCGCACTAAATCTTGTAAATCCAAGTAGCGACTCTTTCTCTTCTTTGTTAACCAAACCGTCACGATAGCTTAGTTGCCAAGAGTATTTCGCGCCTGTTTGGCAGCTGCCTTCGCAGCCTTTTTTTCTTTCGGGGTTAGAAGGGCTTTCTTTTTGGATTCCTTATTGCTTTTTTTCTCTTTACTCATAATCGTTTCTCCTAACTTTATTTCCAGACGGAAAGAACAGTAGCAGATATTAACGGTTTAGGAGAATGATTACAGGAGCTACAGAGATTAATTTTGGCTCCATTCAACAATCTAATATCTTTTTACTTAAACGCTACCGTTTGAGTTGCTCTTCGACTCGTGCCCCACGCAACATATTCACCATACCTCGGTTACCTTCATGGCACGCATATTCGTAGAGCAGTCCAGCAACTTTATAAATTGGAATCAAGCCAACAATTTTGTCAGTGAATGTTGAAGGATCATGGATTGTGAATTCATAGTCAATTCTATCGTTAGCGATTCGAGTAAATTTCTCCACCAATTGTTTGTTTTCAGAAGAACCGGTATTCGAAAAAGTATTAGTCAGACCATTGAAATTTCTGGTTTCTACTACCAACGTATCCCCTTCCCAATAACCACGAGAATCTCCAGTCCATTGCCCAATATCCGCTGGCAAATGCTGGCTATTATTCAAAGGAACAATACGTGCATCATGAACCATCTCAGTCAAAATCACTACATGGTCTTTGTTCTGAACGATCTGCATATTATTGTTGTAATAACTAGGTGTGACTGGGGGTCCTGCATTGAAACCAATCATGCACCGGTCGGACAATGGCCGATCTTCTGGACCATCTGTTGCAAAAACTATACCTAGAGCGGTTCGTACCGGCCGTTCGGGAGCACTGGTGAGGTCAGACACATAGGCATCCTCCTGCAGTGGCGGTAAACGACCATTTTCTGGGTAGATAACATGTGAAGTCAGCTGCGCTCCGCCTAGCGCAGCGCTTTCAATCCAGAAATCATTATAGGCTTCATCGACACCGGCTACGGGAATTGCTGCATCTCCCGAGGCGTCTCTCGCAGCTAACTCCGCCTCAAGTCCAGCAATCTCCTCTTCAGTGAGAAATTGACGATTGCCATATTGAGCAGACCTCAGCATCGGAGTATTAGAAGAGAAATTCCAAACACCCTCCAAATCAGGCAAGCCCCACTCGGTTCTAGGCGCTTCATAGCCTTCGGCAGCGAATCCAAATATCGGCGATAACACTAAGGCTAGCAATAGCTGTGGGGAAGCTCTTTTCATTTAGTCAAACCTCTTTTTAATCTTTTCTCAAGCCGATTCAATGAATTCAAGCTCTGGAAATTTCTTATCCTGGGATTCTTGCAACATATCAAAGTAGTTATTGGCCCCGCCGAAGTAAACAAGTGTACTTGGCCCTTTTCCTGGAATATTAGATCCAAGAAACCAAGTATTTGCAGCATGACCATACTTCATTACCGTCATATCTATCACTTCAGTAGCATGCTCGCTCCACTGATTCTCTGCTTTTTTACTTACATTCATTGAAGCATATTGATTGTCTTCCATGTGATTGATGCAAGCCGTAATCCATTTAACACTTTCTTCTATTGTCGTTGGCAAATTCGCAAAGGGAGCTTGTGGACCAGTGATCATAAATAGGTTGGGGAAACCTGTTGTGCAAAGACCCATGTAAGTAGCAAGACCAGAGCTCCACTTTTCCTTGATCGTTTCGCCATTCGCTCCCCGAATCTCTATGTGCTCCAGTGCGCCAGTTAAAGCATCGAAACCTGTCGCTAGTACAATGATATCGAATTCATGGAGTTGCTTTTCGGTGAGAACACCCGTCTCCGTAATCTCAACAATCGGCTCTGCATTCGTTATATCCACGAGATGAACATTGTCTCGGTTAAACGTCTCGTAGTAACCGTGATCCAATGGCGGCCGTTTAGCAAACAATGGATAGCCTCGAGGAGAAAGCGCCTCTGCTGTCTCAGGGTCATCGACGAGCTCCTTGATTTTATTTCGCAGAAAATCAGAGGCAGCCTCATTCGCATCTAAATCTGAGAGCAGGTCATCATAACTCTCAAAGCAGAATCGAAATCCGCCTTCATCCCACAATTTTTGATAAATCGCGGTACGTTCCTCATCTGTTGAATCTGCCGACACGCGGTCAACGGGGCTATCAAAAGGCATTCCGAATACATGGGTGCGACACTTATTAATGATTTCTGGATAATTGGATTTAATTTCCTTTTCCCACTCCGGCGTCATCTTTTTCTGGCCTGCAGGCAAAATGAAGTTTGCTGTGCGCTGAAATATCGTCACACTCTCTACGTCCGATGCTATTTCTGGCAATAACTGAACGGCTGTAGCACCTGCTCCGATGATGCCTACACGTTTGCCTTTATAATTCAGCTCTTCTTTTGGCCAACGTGAGGAATGGAAGCAAGGACCCTTAAAAGTATCTAACCCTTTGAATTCAGGTATGTAGAGTTCTGAAATAAGACCCATGGCACTTACCAAGTACTTACACCGATAAGCTTCTCCAGTATTGGTTCTAACATTCCAGAGGCTATTCTCAGAATCAAAAATCGCACTTTCTATTGTAGTTTCTAGTTGAATATCCTTCTTTAGGTCACATCGATCCGCAACGAAATGAAGATATTTGAGCATCTCTTCCCAAGACGGGTAGCGCTCAGACCAACTCCATTCCTGCAGCAGTTCCTCAGAGAAAGCAAAGCAGTAGTAGTAACTCTCGCTGTCGGTTCGTGCTCCTGGATAACGATTCCATGTCCAGGTTCCGCCGATATCATCCGCCTTATCGAAGACCCGCACAGAACGGCCCTCTTGTCTAAGATAATGCAACATGCCTAGACCAGAGAATCCGGCCCCAATTACGACGACATCATAGTCTGTCGCAGAAGCGCCATTAGTATCAGCTTTCTTGTCATCTGTTGAAGTCATTCGTCAAATCTCACTTTTCTGTTAGCTGTTAGTCTTCAGGTTGCACACCAAATGTATCACTGATTATAATTTACTCATCGGACTTTTTTAGTTTAGAAAGCGTCCATACTTTTTCATCGCCGCTTCAAATTGTGCTGGAATGTGATAACTGGGAAACAAGTTATTAGTCGGCTCATAATCCCGCAACACTGCTCTTGCTACTCCAACTTTATGCACTTCTGTCGGCCCATCAACTACACCTAATTCTGGAATGTTCGTCCACATATTCATGAATGGCAATTCGTCTGACATGCCTAGACTGCCATGTATGTGCATAGCACGATAGACGACCTCTTGCAAAATTTTGGGAGTAGACGCCTTGATCGCCGATATCTCTTTGCGGACTTCACGATTGTATTCCTTGTACTTATCAATGAGCCACGCGGTGTACAATACATGTAATCTGTACTGCATGATTTCCGTATACGTGTCGGCAATCTTTTCTTGAGTAAACTGTTTATTGGCGAGCAGTTCACCCTTAGTCGTTCTGCTTAAAACGCGCTCACACATCATGTCCATCGCCTTCTTGAGCACACCAACGCTGCGCATTGCATGATGTATTCGTCCACCACCGAGACGCGTTTGTGCAACCAGAAATCCTTTACCCTCTTCACCCAACAGATTTTCAGCTGGTACGTGACAGTCAGTGAAGCGCAAATAGCCATGAACACCATCTCCCTGCTCGACATAGGGCCCTACCGCAGCATTACGAAGAATTTCTAGGCCAACCGTATTTTTTTCAATCAAGAGAATAGATGCACCTTCGTGTATAGGGCGCTCGGGATTAGTCACCACCATTACCAGAAGAAATTCCGCGAAACGTGCATGGGATGCAAACCATTTTTCGCCATTTATTACCCAGCCATCCCCATCACGCTCAGCACGGCAAGTAAATTCGGCCGGGTCGGCGCCTGCTTGTGGCTCCGTCATTGAATAGCAGGAAGCAATCTTTCCATCTAACAACGGCTGCAAAAACTGAGCCTTTTGTTTCGGTGTTCCAAAACGTGCCAAGATTTCAGCATTACCCGAATCCGGTGCCTGACAACCAAAAACACTGGGGCCAAAGCGGCTCCGCCCCAGAATTTCATTCATCAAGCCTAGCTTGACTTGTCCATAACCTTTACCACCAAGTTCTGGACCAAGGTGACATGCCCAAAGATGTCGTTTCTTAACAATTTCCCGCAACGGCGCCATCGCCCCCGCGGCCGGCGAATCCGGATCCCAAGGATCACCTGGTCCACGAAACACCAGGTCAAGTGGCTCGACTTCCTCTCGAATAAATGTCTCGATCCAGTCTAGCTCTGTCTGGAATGCCTCGTCGGTTTCAAAACTCCACAAGGGGTTGATCTCCTTTCCACATCGAAATGCAATCCGATGGATGGTTTACCACAGTTGACTTTAATGCCACCAATCTTATACTTACTAGACGCAAACAAGCAAGTTAACCACGTCTACAATAAAGGAATTCAATGGCTAAGAAAGAAGTTTGGGTCATTACTGGCGCTTCCCGCGGTATCGGTCTCGCAATCGCACAGCGGGTTGCCGCCACTGGC
The DNA here is from genome assembly GCA_963854365.1 of Gammaproteobacteria bacterium. Classification (GTDB taxonomy): domain Bacteria; phylum Pseudomonadota; class Gammaproteobacteria; order Pseudomonadales; family Pseudohongiellaceae; genus UBA9145. Next base: position 23,310 of record CAWKZI010000002.1, on the reverse strand, counting down.
GATTCCGTCGCACTTTTAGCCCGCGGAGATTCGGTGCATGAACTTGCGCGCAAACTTGGTAGTGATGCCTTGGGCGTGCAGGTTGATATCACTGACGAAGATGCTGTGGAAGATGCAGTCACTGAAATCACTCGACATTTTGGCTCAATAACACGCCTCGTTAACAATGCTGGGCTGCATCGGGGAGGCCGTCTCAGCAAGCTCGAATTGTCTGACTGGCAAGCAGTAATAAAAACAAACTTAGATGGTGCCATGCTGATGACTCGAGCCTGCGAACCAGTGATGTCTGGGGGCGATTCAATAACTAATATTGGTGCCGTGGTTGGCTTTCGAGGTTTTCCTGGCGATGCAGCCTATGCCGCATCAAAATCTGGCTTAGCGGGACTCACCCAAGCACTGGCGATTGAGCTTTCTCCCCGGAATATCAATGTCAATCTAGTGATACCGGGCCTTGTGATGACAGAAATGACCGCAGGATTATCGGAGAAAGCTTTAGCCTCTCTTACTAGCATGGTACCCAAAGGCCGCTGCGCTGAGCCTGATGAGATAGCTGAAGTAGTTGAATGGGTTGCACGTGCACGTTACATGACAGGCGCTTCGGTGCCGGTCGACGGTGGTTTGATGAGCACGTTTGGATCATTCAGCTAATGTCCATACGAAAACAGCTAAATTAATACGAGAGATACATGACAAGAACAGCAAGCAAGCAAGCATCGGTGAGAATGACACAAGCAGAACGCACTGCGCTGTCTGACCAGCTCATGTTTGACGCAGCCATCGATTTGATTAACAAACACGGAACCCAAGGTACAACTTTAAAGGACATTGGCGAATTAGCTGGCTACAGTCGCGGCCTAGCCAACTATCGCTTTGGCTCCAAGGCCAATTTCATGGGCGAGCTTTTCAGCCAGTTCGACAGTCGCTGGAAGAATCATCTCAATAAGAGAGTAGGTAACCAGAGCGGACTGAATGCTTTATTGGCTGCAGCAAGAGCATTACGGGAATTTTTAACCCTCGAAACTAACTATATGCGAGCTATGTATATCCTATGGTACGAATCACTGGGAAAAGATTCAGAATTACGAACTAAATTGGCGAAACATCATGATGTCTATCGTGATGATGCCCAGCGTTGGGTTGAAGAGGGAATAGCCGCCGAAGAAATTGATCACAACATCGACAGTAAACAATATGCTGTGCAGTACTGCGCTTTTATTTTTGGCTTAGTCTATCAGTGGTTGGTTAGCGCCGACGCACTTGACCTCGATGCCATCTTCAACGAGTTTGAAGCAAATACGATAAAACTTTTGAGCAAGGAGAACTAAAAGCTATGTCATTTCTGACACGCGAAGATAACAAACAAGTTTACTTTGAGGAGTATGGTAGTGGAACTGACGCCATCATCCTCGTCCACGGATGGGGTATGAGTTGTCGCCTTTGGGATTATTCACTGGCTGCCTTATGCGAAAGCGGCCTTCATGTAGTGTTGTTAGATCACCGCGGCTGCGGGCAAAGTAGCAAAGACTTTACAGATCAGGGTATCAATGCAATCGCTGGTGACGTCGTGGCTCTGGTTGAAGAGTTGGGACTCAAACGCGTTGTGCTCAATGGCTGGTCATTAGGTGGAGCCGTTGTAGTTGAGGCAGCCAATAACTTGGGTGATTCCTGCGTTGGAATCGTTTTGACCTGCGGCGCTACTCCAGCCTATCTGCAAAAACCGAACTTCCCCTACGGCGGAACAGACGAAGCCCTTGCAGAAACACTCGCTGCAATGTCTGCAGACAGAATTAATTTTCTAGCCGCCCTATCTCAGGGCGTATGCGCATCAGAAATTAGCCAAGATCAACTGCAATGGATGTGGAGAATTTTCACAGAGTCTTCGCCAATGGCAGCACAAGCGCTTGGCGAGCTAGGCCCGCTAGACCAACGTGAAATTTTGGCTAAGCTATCGATGCCTATCTTAAGCTTTGTGGGCGCAAAGGATCTTGTAGTAGATCCGGATGTCTGTCGTAGCGTTAAAGAGAGCAACCCTTCTGCTAAAATTGTCGAAATGACGGACTCAGGCCATGCACCGTTTATTGATGAAACTACCAAGTATAACCGTGAACTTATTAATTTTGGCCTCGCATGTCTCGGCCGGTAATGAGGTAAGTCATTCAGAAATAGCTTAGAGTAGATAAGCAGAATCACGCTCCGATTGTTATAGAACGGGCCCAGCGAATTTTTAGTTATATTTTCTGCTCAAGCTATCACTTAATTCTTACGAGAAATTATTCAACAAACTCTAATCGCTAAGCAGAATAACCACCGTCAACAGGTAGTGACTGACCACTGATATAACCAGCATTTTCTGAGGCAAGAAACACTACTGCGTCAGATAATTCATTTGGCGCTCCTGGACGACCTAGAGCGACCTGTTGCATCCATTGGTCTAGAATGCCACCTGGAGGGGACTCGATTTCTTGTGAAAGGCCAACAGCAATCAAACCTACCGCGACACAATTTGCCCTTATACCATTCGGCCCCTCTTCACGGGCTATTGCTGTACATAGATGTTGAACGCCTGACTTTGGGACGGATGAGAGCGCATCGGTGCTGATGTATTTATGAATAGCTGCCGTTGTTAATGCAGTTATTGAACCTCCTCCACCTTCCCTTAGCGCTGGCACTACAGCCCTCAATACATGGTAAAACCCTTTTATGTCAGTATCTAGGGTCTTATATACGTCTTCTGGCTTTGCATCCATGAGCGGCAAAATATTCAAAAATGGACCTGTAGCAAAAACTACTGAATGAATTCTGCCAAATTCTTCTTTTGCTGAATTAACAAAACCCTCAACATTTTCAGCATCCAAAAGATCCACACTTGTAGCAGTAGCTTTTTGCCCATTTGCCTCGACCTTTACGATATTGGCCTCTGCGGCCGCCTTGTTATTTAAATAGGTAAACGCTACATCTGTTCCACATTTGCTTAATAACTCCACGATACCTGACCCTAATCCACCAGATCCGCCAAACACCAAAGCCGCTCCTTTAGGAAATCTATACATACTCATTCAAACGCCCTCTAAATAATTTGTTAGAGCATAAACGAATTAGATCAACTCGGGGATTAATATTTTGCCCCAACACCAACTTTATTACAGAAACTTGTTGCTACGGCTGATGATGGCGATTGTTTTTGCTGTCAACCTAGTTGCGTGGGTAACGATATTGACTAAACACTACGAGCAGTTAAGGTAATACACCGAATGAGCGTAAACACACATAAATATTTGGGCTAGGGAAATAGTTTAGATCATGGCCCGTACAGGGGTTCTTGCTCGCTGCTGATTTTGCCAGTCTTTGGGCACAATAAGTGAAACCGCCGCAGGCTCTAGTGGAGCAGCACCCAAAATCACATCAGCAATTTTCTCCGCCACCATGATTACTGGCGCATTGATATTACCATTGGGTAGTGTTGGAAAAATCGATGCGTCCACTACTCGTAAATTTTTCAGGCCATGTACGCAACAATTCTTGTCAACAACAGCGAACTGATCTTCCACCGCACCCATTTTGCAGGTACCAGCTGGATGATAGGCGCTTTCAACATTCTCTTTGACCCACGCATCTATCTCGGCATCGCTGCTCACGTCGTCCCCAGGCTGAATTTCTTTGCCACGATAACTGTCCATCGCTGGCTGTTGCATAATTTCTCGAGTCAAACGAATACACTGGCGCCAGGCTTCAACATCCTGATCGTCCTGCATATAATTAAAAAGAATACTCGGAGGTGCTGCCGCGTCTGCTGATTTAATCCTCACATGCCCACGACTTTTTGGCTTGTTAGGACCTACATGGACCTGAAAGCCATGTCCTTTAATAGATGGCGTGCCGTCATAACGCATCGCCGCAGGTAAAAAATGATACTGAATGTCAGGCGACTTCAGGCCACTCTTTGATCGAATAAAAGCACAAGACTCAAAATGATTACTAGCTCCAAGACCGCTCCTAAAAAGCAGCCACCTGGCACCTATCATAGCTTTGCTAAAAAAACTTAATTTTGAATTCAAACTTACTGGTTGTTTGCAATGAAATTGAAAGTACACTTCCAGATGGTCTTGCAGGTTTCCCCCCACACCGCCGAGCTGATGGGTTTGCTCTATCCCAGCTTTAGCCAAACTTTCGTGACTACCAATACCGGAACGTTGGAGTAACATAGGTGAAGCTATAGCACCGGCTGCGAGAATAACTTCGCGCTTTGCATTGATCGTATGCATAGCACCTTCTATTTCAACACTAATGCCACTTGCGCGTGCTCCATCAAACTCGACTCGATGAACTAGCGCCTTAGTGATAACCTTAATATTAGGTCTGCGCATTATCGGTTTTAAATAGGCACGCGCAGTAGATTCACGCACACCGTTTCGCACCGTCATGTGCATCGGGCCAAAACCTTCCTGATGTTTGGCATTATAATCGGTGGTCTCGGAGTAGCCAGCATCGACACCGGCATCAATAAAAGCTCGGTATAAAGGATTCAAACGCATATCGTTGCCACCGCAGACGCCAAGGGGACCATCTCCCCCGCGGTAGGCATCTTCTCCTCCTACCCATGATTCCGCTCGTTTGAAGTAAGGCAAACAGTCTCGGTAACTCCAGCCCTGAGCCCCTAAGCTCTCCCATTCCTCAAAATCATGGGGGTTACCACGCACATAAACCATGCCGTTAATTAAAGACGTACCTCCAAGCCCCTTGCCTCGAGGGCAAGAAATGCGCCTACCGCCTAGGCTTGGTTCTTGCTCAGAATGGTAACCCCAATTAAACCTATCCATAGCCATTGGGTAGGACAATGCTGTGGGCATCTGCACGAAAATACTTTTGTCATTGCCACCAGCTTCCACCAACAAAACCTTGAAGGTAGGATTCGCGGAAATTCTGTTGGCCAATACACAGCCGGAAGAGCCAGCACCTACAATTATGAAATCAAATTCGTCCAATATAATTGCCCACTAAGCACCCACTGGATCGACCAGCATTTGTCTGCGGTGAATGACCAATACTGCGATAGCAATATACAGACCGATTACCACCAAGCCGATCCACTCAATTTCCAATGGGGTGAACTGGTAGGAAAGTATAAGACTATATAACAAAAGCCAATGCATGCTGACATATTTCAATCTGCCAAATCGATCGACTGTTAGCTGAAGGTTATCGGAATACAATCGAGTCAATGAATCTAAAGAATTGATCACAAAGATGACACCCACCATCAACATAAACCAATTCATGAATCCTGAAATCTCTAACCCTTGCTCATATATTCCAAACAGTACTGAAAACCATAAAGCGATTGGTATCGAAGGAATAATTAATAGCGCGAGCAGAAGTTGCCAGGTTCGCATGCCACTTACAAAGCGCGAAACAAATTGGCCAATCATGATGCTCCAAGCGAACCACCAAAATAGATAGAAAGCGTGGTAGTCAGAAAAAGGTAGAATAAAATGATGAATATTAGTGAAGTAATCGCTGATCTGAAAAAGATTGGTGGCTAAGCCGCTTAGGCCCAATTCGCCAAATGCCCACATCGCTACTATTAATGCGAAAAACAACCAGGTGGAAGACAAACTGAGAATTTTTACATAGCGAATATCAGAGCTGGAATAAACAGCTATTAACAACACTACTGCAACCAAAGAGTAGCCGAAGAATGGTGTGATGCCTTCAATATAGTCGGGCAAATACTGCAAAAACAAGAATCCGGTAAAGGCACAGGTGGCAATAATAATGATGTTGTTTACCAACTTCACCCATGGTATTTGAAATATCTTCAAGTGCGGTTCAATAATACAAAAGTAACACGTCGTTAAAAAATAGAAGACCCAAATGAAAAATCCCCAAAATCCAAATTCGATGGCAAGAGGGTTAGCAAAATCATAAACAGCATCAGTTTCATAAACCGAAAACTCAGTGAGCGGAAAGATAATCAAACCAACATCCAAGCCTGAAGTAAACAGTATTGCAAAGAAGGCAAAAAAGCGCGTAGGCGTCTGGCCGATGAGAATGAGATTGCCGCAGCGCCAAATTAACCCAAGTGAGATTGCTAGCACTGCAACGACTGCGCATGAGAGAATAGCCTGCATCATTAGCCAGATCTCGAAGATGAAGTATTTGACGATATCGGCATTGAGTCTAACAGACTACATTTAATCCCTGTTAGACTTTCCAGTAGATACAAGGTCTAAAAATAAGTTATGCCTACCTCTCGTCATCTTTCATCTACTTTGATCAGGTCACGCCTCTTTGCGGCCTTAATAGTTTGCTTCGGTCTATCGGCCTGCCAATTCTCGGGAGATTCTTCTCTAAAAATACCTAAAGCGATTTTCATCATAGTTGATGGCATTCCTGCAGATTTGATCGAGGCTACTTTCACACCTCATTTGGATCAACTAGCAGGAACTCAGGGCTATACAAGATCCTCCGTCGGAGGGGAGGTTGGAGGGCCTTCCCAAAGCCCTACTGTTTCAGCTGTTGGGTATAACAGTCTTCTCACCGGCACATGGGCGAATAAGCACAATGTCTATACCAATGATATTGAAAACCCGAATTATCAATATTGGGATATTTTTAGAATAGCTAAACAACATAATTCGTCATTGCAAACAGCATTATTTTCTACGTGGCTAGATAATCGAACGCGCCTAGTTGGTGATGGCTTACTCAAAGCTGGTGGACGCAAACTTGATTATTATTTCGATGGTTTCGAACTCGATCTCGATCGATTTCCTCATGATGAAAATAGAACTTACATAAAAGAAATTGATGAGTTGGTAACCAATGATGCGGCTCGCTATTTACTCGAAAAAGGTCCGGATTTGTCCTGGGTGTACTTAGAATTTACCGATGATGTTGGGCATATGTTTGGTGATGGGTCAGAGTTAACTAAGGCAGTTAAACTGATGGATGGCAACATCGGTAAGATTTGGGATGCGGTAAAAAATAGACAGAACGCCACCAATGAAAATTGGTTAGTTATAGTGACCACTGATCATGGCAGAGACGCTGCCACAGGCAAAAGCCACGGCGGTCAGAGCCCACGTGAGCGAACAACCTGGATTGCCACCAATAGTCAAAATCTAAAAAAGCGCTTTAGTGACACACCAACTGTGGTCGACATATTGCCGTCGATAGCCAATCACCTTAAACTGACAATCCCTTCAGAAATAGCAGATCAACTAGATGGTCAACCATTTATTAATTAGAAACCTATGCCATCAACAGAAATACTAATAGGATTTACAGCCGCTGCCCTATTAATAAACATTTCTCCCGGCCCCTCTAACTTATATGTTATGGCGCAAGCTATTGCACAAGGAACACAGGGTGGCATTATTGCTGTGATGGGACTGGCTACAGGCAGTTTAATACATGTGATTGCTGCCGTTCTCGGCATATCCACAGTGTTTTCTTTTTCTCCAGCACTTTACACCGTGGTCAAAATCGTTGGTGCTACTTATCTTATGTATTTGGGTATCAGATATTGGAAATCAAATACTGTAAGAGAAAATAAAACTGAAGTGCAGTGTGAGCAAAAAGCACTGTACTCAATTTTTAGGAAAAGTGTCATCGTTGAAGTAACCAACCCGAAAACAGCGCTATTTTTTATCGCTTTGCTACCACAATTTGTTGTTCCTGGGTCGGGACCGGTCTCACTACAATTATTGGTATTAGGTTTGATCGTTACCATTTCGGCTTTGCCTTGTGACTTCCTCGTAGCAGTTTCTTCCAGCAAGGTTTCTCGATTTCTTGCTAAACACAAACGAGCCGAGGAATTTCAAGAACGCATATCCGGAAGCATACTATTCGGAATTGGCGTCTTTATAGTGTCCGGTGAAGTGTTAAGCATCAGAGGGTAGTTTAAAGGCAGGAAGTCGCGCCCCGGTTTTACCGGAAAAAATACAGTGGAGATGAATTGTCTTAGTTCAGAGATGACATGTCTTTCACATTGCGTGTGTCTACGGTAGGCTAAGAGCATCAATAAAAAAAAATAAAGCGAATCCATTATGGTTATTGCAAAGCTACTTATCCGAACTAAGCCTCTAACTAGCGTACTTTTCTTGGCAAGCTTCAATTTTGCCATCGCCGCTGACATTCCACGAGCGGACCCGGAAGATGTCGGCATGTCATCCGTGCGCCTTCAACAAATAAATACCGTCATGCAGCGCCATATAGACGCAGGCGACATCCAAGGTGCAGTAACGGCCGTTGCCCGGCGAGGCAAGCTCGTTCACTTCCAAGCTCACGGTCTAATGGATGTCGACAATGGCAGGGTAATGGATGAGGACTCAATTTTCATTATGATGAGTTCGACCAAACCTGTGCTGGGTGTGGCTACTATGATGATGATTGAAGAAGGTTTGATTCGTCCAGAAGACCCGGTTTCAAAATACATACCTGAATTTGCCAATATGCAGGTTGCCGTGCTGGCTGACCCTGCCGAGAATATTAGCCCTTATTCTGTTAATCCAAGTGATATTCCTGAGTATCGCTTCGTGCCGGCGAAGCGCGATATTACCATTCATGACTTGCTGACTCATACATCCGGCTTAGCTAGTGGCGGTCTTGGCAGCGCTATAGCTGGTCGCCCAACACCAGATGTTAATCCTACAATTGCCAGCGAAATACCAAAATATGGCTCTGCCCCACTGGACTTCCAACCCGGCTCAACATGGAAGTACAGCCCTGGCATTGGCCTTAATGTTGTATCTCGAATTATTGAGATTGTGTCAGGTCAGCCCTTCGACGAATTTTTACAAGAGCGAATTTTCGAACCACTTGATATGAACAATACTTATTTCAATGTGCCTGCCGAATATCAGAACAAACGTGTCGTAATACACGATAGAGATATGTCTCGATTCTTCGACCGCCCCCCTACCACTTATTTTTCAGCTTCTGGCGGCTTATCCAGCACCGCTGGCGATTATCTCAAGTTTGAACAAATGTTAGTTAATGGTGGCGAATTATTTGGGAATAGACTGTTGAGCCCGCGGTCGGTCAGAATGATGGGAAGCAATCAGATCAGTGATTTGTATCGTGGATTTTCTCGTAGTCAGGAAGGAATGGGATTTGGTTACACAGTAGGAGTAACAGTTGACCCTATTACTTCAAAAGCGCGCCGCAGCGCTGGGGCTTTTGGATGGGGTGGTGCTTTCGGTACCCGTACATGGACCGATCCTGAAGAAGAACTGACAGCTGTCATCATGTTGCAGCAGCCTTATAGTCCTGCACAGTACGATTTTGAAAATGCAGTGCAGCAAGCTATTATCGAATAATTCTAGATCGCAAAAAAATAGTTACAAAAAAGCGCGAGCAAATATTTACCCGTGCTTTTACCCAGTTCTTTTCTCTATAAGTAACTATTTACAAGCTTTTATTCCAGCTGCAGAACTAAATAAGTGCTTACTCGCCGTCCAATGAATAAACCAGTAGCACATTCCCCGGGGCTTCCGCCCATTTTTCATAGCCGGAGGTGATAAAGACTTGACCGTCCATAATAACCGGACCATCGGATTCGATTGAGCCACCTCTTGCTTCGATTCCATTGCGAATTCCAAAGCTCTGTCTTGTGTTGGTTTCCCAAAGTATGGTGCCATCATTGATATCAAAAGCTCGCAAGATGCCATCAAGCCCGCCAGCAAATACCAGATCAGAGGTGCTACTCACTGCAGCTGATATTCCTTGCCAACAAAGAAACTCACTTTCTTCACATTTATCCGGTAAATCGTTACGCCATAATACCTCTCCAGTACTGAGCCTTAAGGCATGTATACCAGGATGAGCCGGGCCGACATTATAAGGATTATTAGTTGGCAGATCTGAAACACCTACGAATAGTTTTTCTCCGCTAGAGCTCATACCATAATGAATGCCACCCATTGTGCCTCCACTTCCAGCACGTCGCTCCCAAACCAATTCGCCATTTTTTGCCGGATCTAAGGCATAGACCATGCCTGACTTTTGCCCCACTACTATTAATTCACGACCGTTTTCATCTCGAGTCAAGATCGGAGAGGCTCCAATATCATAATCAGGCCCATCTTCTTCCGGGCAGTTTGGAGTTCCTCTTGAACAAGCCCCATTCCAAGCATCATCCTTAGTGAGTTGGGCTGCCCAGACTATTTCACCATTAGAGATATCCATTGCTAATACGGCATCACTAAAACCATTCGCCGGCGAAGAGTAATTTTCTCCAGTGCCGACATAAACTAGGTTTCGACTAGCATCGATCGTCGGACTCGACCAAATAGGAGCGCCAGATGGTCCAAACTGTTGTATACCGGCAGTACTTATAATGGTTGGTCTAGGTTCATCGGTTGTATAGGTCCGCCATAATTCTTCACCAGTGCTAATACTTAGCGCAACCAGTGCGCCGCGAAAAGAACAGCAAGAATATTCTACTCTAGAGGCCAGTAGCACTTCCAAAGAGGAGACCGGCACAATCATAGTGTCACCATGGGCAATGACTGATCCAGTGAGAGTTGCTTGCGGATGCTCATGAACCTCTTTTTTCCAATTGAGTTCGCCAGTCTGAGCATTCACTGCATAGGCACTGCCACTAAAATCTCCAAACAAGAGTGTTTCTGGCACTCCTTGATCATCCGTATCAACATAAATTGCACCACGCACTTCAGTATCCGCACTGAACGTCCACCAGGGACAGCCCGCGGTATTGTCCAATGCATAAATAGTCCCTTCCTGACTGCCAATGAAAGTGACCTCCGCTGTGACCACTGGTTGTGATCGTACTCGTGTCGCATCAGGAAATGCGAAAGCCCATCTGAGTTCTAATCGATCAACATTATTCTTATTAAGTATTGTTTCATTAGCTTGATGCCGCGAATTTCCAGATTCACTACCCCAACCGTTCCAAGCCACTGGCTGGCTTAAGGACGAGCTTGAATCCAAACTCGAGTCACAGCTAAAGCTAATAGCTTCTGTGCGTGCTTCATCGTATCGTTTACCTGAAAGATAGTAGGCAATATTTCTTTTCTGTTGCCGAGTCAGCACCATGCCGGAAGTAGACATGGATCCAAATTCCAGCACATCGACAATGCGCTTAGGTGTGTATAGAGCAAATGCTGCTCGTTGCGGAGCTTCCAGCAAGGCGCCTTCGTGGCATTCGGCACAAATTAACTGGTATTGCAATTCTCCATCTTCCAGCTCCGCATTACTTTGAAATTCTTGGCCGAGAGCTAAAACCGGTGTTAAAGAAAAGAATATTACAGGCATTGATAATCGAGCTAGTCTTAGGCATGTCTCTCGTTCCATTTGTAGATAGACTCCGTTAGTGCATCTTCAATCTAGTTTCTTGGGAAATTTTTCTGTCAATTGATAATAATAAAGCAGCTCAATTTAGAGCATTTAATTTCTAGCCAAGAGCAGAGTTACACGAACATATAAATCTTACTTGGTTTGAAAGTTGAAGCATATTATCGACCCTGCTCCTTTGTCGCACACACTGCGTCCTCAAAAATATCGAAAGTACGCTGCACATCCTCCGGGGTATGTGCCGCAGAGATAAATAGATTGTGATGTGAGGCCATGAACACTCCGCGCCGAGTACACTCGCCACAGAGGGACTGGTGAAATTCAATGCCTCCTTCGTGCTCTGTTCGCAAATAGGGCATCGATAGCATACCAGTGACTTTCAATTCTAATCCGTGTTTGCCAGCAATTTCTACCAACCCATCCGTCACCTTCTTACCAGTTTGCATGATCAGCTTTGGAGCTTCAATGCGCTTTAGTTCTTTGAGGCAGGCCAAGGCGGCAGCCATTGGAGCTGCTGAGAACCAATAACTGCCAGTCTGAAAGATCGCAGCTGCGGCTTCTTTTAATGAGTCGATTCCCAATAATGCCGAGATCGGATAACCATTTGCCATGGCTTTACAGAAACAGATGAGATCGGGCTCGTAACCAAAATATTCATTGGAGCCTCCAATATCGATACGGAACCCTGCACGAACATCATCGCAAATAGAAACCACCCCGTGTTGATTCAGTAGAGCATGCACCTCGCTCCAATAACCTTCTGCCGGGAGCGCGTTATCCTGATAAGCCGGATGATGATAAGGCGAAGAAATAAAGGCGGCAATCTCATTACCCTGTTCAGCGAGAACCTGTTGCAGAGCAGTAATATCATTCCAAGGAATACGAATAACATTACTGTGATCACTGGAATCAATACCACCACGTTCTAGTGACTGCATCCACGGTGAAGCACCGTGGTAACCGCCATCAATTGCGATAGTTTTAGTTCGGTCAGTTGCTGCTCGAGCAATCAAAACTGCCATGTTGGTTGCATCTGCTCCGTTCTTGGCGAATGTCGCCCAGTCAGCTAAAGGAATCATGTCCACCATATATTCTGCCAGCTCTACCATTACTGGTGATGCTAATGTCACAGTGTCTGCCTGACATAACTGTGAATGGTATGCCTCATCGACCACCAAGTTCTTATAGCCAAGAATCATCGGCCCATAGGCGCACATATAATCTATATATTCATTACCATCGATATCTGTAAAACGCGCACCTTCTGACTGCTGGCAGTAATGTGGATAAGTTCCATGAGGTTTCTGTACTGAGGGATTAAAGTGCCCGGCGATTCCATTAGGAATTACGTTGTGGGCTCGACTGAACAATGCCTTACTTTTACTGTAATCAAATGGATTCATGCTGTCCCCTTCGACTCATCCTGAACGATGTATTCTTCTTTATAGTAATAAATATAGAAAGCAAATATTAATGCGGCCATTCCCATAAATCCTGCAAAAAAAAGATGATACATGACCCCTTCAAGTTTTGAAGAGCCGTCTGGGTTCTGAACAACCTGATTGACTAGAGCAGTGAAAAGATTGCCCATCGATATAGAAAGATAGAAGAAAGACATCACTAGGGACTTCATCCTCTTTGGTGCCTGAGTATAGGAAAATTCCAGACAGGTAATCACCAGCATCACCTCTGCTATAGTTAACAGCAGATAGGCGAGCAGCTGCCAGCTAATATGAGGAGTTGCTCCGCCCTGTATGAGAAATTCGATCCAGGCAGTAACTACAAAGGGCGTCGATGCCAGAAACATACCCATGGACATTTTGCGCCCGGCTGTTACTTCGAAAAATCGTCCCATGATGGGGTAGATGATATAGGTAAATACGGGAATCAAAGCGATGATGAGAAAAGGGTTCGCCGCCATAATCTGAGCAGAGAGCAATTCATAGCCAAAGATGTTCCTATTCATCTGCTGAGCCTGCAGCACCCAAGTGCTGCCCATCTGGTCGAACAAGGACCAGAAGGCGGCAACTAAAACGTAGACGATAAACAACCTCTTGAAAATTCGTTTGCCCTCACCTCCAAAGACTTCCTGTAGATAAGACTTCCCGCCTGGCGGGATGTGCACAAACTTATTCCGGCCCAGCCAAAATGTACTGGTGGCGGCTAGCATAAACAGACCCGGCACACCGAAGGCTACCGATGCTCCGTAGTTTTGCAGCAACCAGGGAATAAGCAGTGAAGAGGTTGAAGAGCCGATATTGATTCCCATGTAATACCAAGAATAGGCACGAGACAGCAGATGTTGATTGCTCTTACCAAACTGATCTCCCACATGGGATGCAACACTGGGCTTAATTCCACCTGAGCCAAAAGCAATCAGCGTCAGGCCCATAAACAACCCGATACGGGTATCGTCCATGGCCAGCGAAAGATGTCCCGCACAATACACGAGGGAGAGAAAGATAATGGTACGGTACTTGCCCAAAAATGCATCGGACACTATTGCGCCGATGAGAGGAAGAAAATAAGCGGTGGCAGTGAAAAGATGAAAGTAAGAGGTTGCATCTTCTTCCGAGTAAGTAGCAAGGACGCCATCACTAGTCATCAGATACTGAGTCATAAAGATAACTAGAATGGCGCGCACACCGAAAAAACTAAACCGCTCCGCCACGTCATTAACTATGATGTAAGGAATCCCACCAGGCATGCCTGGTGAGCGAGTTGGAGCCGTATGGTAACTAGTCACCGCAATATAGTAGCAGATTTTCAACGAGATTCTGAAAGAGCGGCCCTCATCATCCTATGGCATATAATCAGCAACACACTAGTTTCGATAGTCCCAATGACATTGATTTGCTTTGTGCTTTGTCTCTTTACTACAGCGGGTGCTTTGCCATAATAAGAGGCTCGTTGTTGTAACTAATCAGAAATTTATAGAACAGCCTTTAACTTTCAAATAATGGATCAATTACATGAATGACATGAGAACAGATGGTAATAGGTGTTTCGTCTGCGGCCCAGTTAACAGCATTGGTCTTAAGCTAGTGTTTCGTATTGAAGACGATGTCTGTCGTTCTGAATTCAGTCCGAGTGAAATGCATTGTGGCTACGATGGTGTAACTCACGGCGGCATCATATTTAGTGTATTAGACGATGTAATGGGTAACTGGATTCACCTTAAAGGAATTCGAGCTTACACTGCAAAATGTGATATCCGCTACAAAGACAATCTTCCAACTGGTACTAAAGTGAGAGTTGAAGGGCGTTGTATTAAACGACGAGGTCGACTTATTGTCATGGGAGGGAAAATGATTAGAGACGATACCAATGAGATAGTGGCGGAAACTCAGGCCAGTTTCATGAGAGAAGCTGACGATTAAGAAAGGGAAAGGCCTTTTTTGGTGTCACTGCCTTTTGACCCTGAACCCCTGCCTTAATAATTCTGTTAATCAATAAAGCAGACTCAATATGTTTTGCCATCCTATAAATTGCATTATTCTCTTGAAAAATACCTACAAGAGCGTAGTTTGAGTAGCAGCTCAAAATTCACACTACACAATAGAAGAGATTGGGGGTCACATGAACAATCGAGTCCTGAGGGCATTAAGTCTAACTATTTTTAGTCTGATGATCATTCCACCGCTGAGTGCTCAAACATCGGATATCCCGCGCACAGAGTTTGGTGCGCCTAATTTCCAAGGCACATACACCTATCGCACTCTCACACCACTGAATCGCCCACCAGAGCTATCTGAAAAAGAGGTTCTGACCGAGGAAGAAGCTGAAGAATGGCAACAATTTGAGAATCGTCGCCAGAACCGAGACTTGATTATCGACTCGGTGGGTGGTGCCGGTTATCCGCCGGGTGTAATTTCCTACAACAATTTCTGGTACGAACGCGGAATCGAAACGATCGCGGACCGCAGGACGTCTCTTATCTATGATCCGCCCAATGGAAGAATGCCGCCTACTAATGCAGCCGGAATAAAACGTCGCGCCGAAATATCTGAGATGCGGAGACTGAGTCTTGGTCCTGAGGGACGAACCTTGGCCGATCGTTGTTTGTTGATGGGAGGTCTACCCATGACATCGGGTGCCTACAACAACAATATGCAACTCATCCAGACGAAAGATCATATCGTCATCGTCAACGAAATGATTCACCGCGCACGCATTATCAGACTCGATAGTGAACATCATACCCGCCAGCTCAAATGGAGCGGCGACTCCATCGCCCATTGGGAAGGTGACACTCTAGTAATTCATACCCAACATTTTTATCAAAACCAGAACGGCAGAGGTTCATCCGCCAGCATGAAGTTAGAAGAACGAATCAGCTGGCTCGATGAGAATACGCTCGACTATGATTTCACTATGGAAGATCCGTTGACGTGGGACGTTAGTTGGTCGGCGAGGTTACCAATGCGCCGCATCGAAGACCCGCTTTTTGAATACGCCTGCCATGAGGGCAACCATGGTCTACCTGGTATTTTAGCTGGCTGGCGACGCTATGAGTCCATGGGAATGAATGGAGATGGCACGCCGAAGGACTAATTAGCTAAGTAAGGGCTAAAAAGTCCCGCTTATTTTAAGTGACATTACTAACCCGCGAATGCTGCAGCGCTTTTCGATTTCTTCAAGGATGCCAGCTGAGAGACGCCCAACATACCGGGTTCTATCGCTACATTGCTCAGGATTACCCACATCGCGGGCATCCCAGCGCCAGCTGGTACCTGCAGGACTTATCCATTCGGCAAACAGTGACAACCCTGGCTCAGCGCGCATGGTCAGTAAATCATCAACGTCATAGATCTTTGTGTTGCCGTCAAAATTGTCCCTCACACTGGCACCCCAGTTTAGGCTTAAGCGAGGAATATCATGGCGGAAACTGAGACTCGCTCTACCGCGACCATGATGTGACATCCGTCTATTCTGGCCGGTTAGTGGATCTCTAATTTCGGAATCCGCCAGGCTTAAACTTGTCGATACCAGCAGATTTGGCATGTCGAACATGTGCATTCTAAGGCTGCTATTTAACCTAATGCCGTACATCTTCCCATCGCCTATATTGCCGTTGGCAGATAACAGATTATCTTCAGAAACCGATACATCGAGGCGTTCAATTCTATCCCGATGATCATGATAAAAAATTTGGCCATCAATAACTCCGACATCATTTGGTAGTCGATACTCTGCATTGAAATTGTAGCTCCAGTACCATTCCTGACGCAGTTCAGAATTTCCCGCTGCAATGTTGGAATCTTCGTCATTGCTATCTGTGTCCGCAACAAAATCACTAAAACGAAGTTGCTGGACAATTTTCTCTATCGATCCTCTCAGCTGAATAGTCGGCGTCAAGTCGTAGCGCAAATCAACTTTCGGCTTGACGAAATCAAAATCACGTTTGTTAGACACGTCCCCTGACTGAGTAATTTCTGACTGCTCATACAGCAATGTACTTTCCAGAGACATTCTTGAACTAAAGTTCCAGTTGTGAATAAGAAAAGGCTCATAACGAACTTCTTCCACGATAGAGTTAGCATTGGATAGCGCTACCGGAACCAGCCCACCGAAGTTTGCCGAAGGAATGCCCGTGGAATCCAATACCCCCAAAGCAAGATTTGAATCCAGGGTGGTAACGGCTCGCTCGATTCCAAATTCGATATTTTGTCCGTCAACAATATCTCTGGTGTAAGAACTTCGTATTATTTCTTCTTCAGTAACACTCCCAGACTCAAGAAAAAGATTTTTTTCTTCGGATCCGTCAGAAAAAATTTCAAACCTTTCTCTAGTCCTGTCACGATTATCCTGATTTAGAACAAACAAAATCTTGAATCGATCGCCATTATTTAAGAAAGTTTCATAGTCGCCACCGATCTCCCAGTTGTCTTGCTCTCCCGGGATATCGTCTCGTTGCAACTCAAGGATATTGGGCATGACAGTCAAATCGGTAGTGCTGCGCCTAGTCTTAGTTGGATTATCATTTTGAGAAAAGAGTGCATTAAAGCGCGCACTGGAGCGATCGCTAAATTCATAGCCCAGATTGGCTGTCAGATCATAGCTTGTTTGTTCGGTGATGCTATCTTCGATTACGCGGTCGTTTGGTGAAAAATCTCCGAGAATACTGCTCTCCTCACTTTCCCTATGACCATATCTGGGTTCCGCAACTGCACTAAGTACATAATCAAATCCGCCGACGCGATTTGAATAGGACAGATTTGCTCCAGGTGCAATATCGCTGTCCCGATTCCTATCCGCGTTTATTTGATAGGACAGGCTTGAGTTATCAAGCTCTGCAAACAACACGACGTTAACCACCTGGCCACTGCCACGCACATCCAGTTCACCAGACGTACCACGAATAATCTGGATATAGTCCACCTGATCGGCGGTAATCCGGTTCAGCACACCACTGGTCTGATTATTCTTTCCGGCAGTGCGCTTGCCATTAATGAGAATTTCGCTGGAACCACTACCACTGCCGAATCCGCGGCCGCCACCACCGCCACCGCCGCCCCGAAATCCGCCACTACTGCTTGATCCGCCGCCAGTAGTTGAGCCGACTCCCGGAATTCGATCGAGCATGTCTTTGGCATTGACTGGCCCATATTCAGCAAAGTAGCTCGCTGGATAGGTCACAGTGGACTCATCTTCTGCAATCTGAGCAAGGCTTTCGCTAGGGAATAAGAATGAATACAGCAGGCATGCAAATGTGAGGTAAAACTTTCTGAAAGGTGAATTCATAGCACTCATAGGCCGCTGTGGTTAAATTTAAATGAAATGGGGGTAGAGGGTAATCTTAAGGATTTCAATAGGACCATAAACACCAGAATTTCACCACTAGTTGTCATAAATCGTTACAAGTCGCAGCAGCATTGCCGACCTAGAATTACGCATGGTTTCGCAATAAGGTTACTTTGACTAATGCATGTGCTGATTTACAGAATCGATGGTAGTCTTTGAATTCCAAAGTCGCCTTTGCCCGAATTTAACTCTAAGCAAATGCGCCTAAATTAAAGAATCGATATTGCTAGAAACAATTTATTAAATAAAAACAGGGAGCCAGAATTAGTTATGCAGAACCACTGGGCAACATTCTCAGGGCAGCAACTTGCGTCTGCCTATGCTTTGGAAGCTGATGCATTTGGAGCAATAGCAACGAGCCCCAGCTTCGATAGTCTTATCAGGCAATTTGATGACTACGATAGCTTTTTGAAACGCCTTAATAAAGATACCAAGCACAGAGGAACTGTCCGTTCGCTATTGAAGCATGATCGAATAATCGACACAGCCGCTCCCACTAAGGAATTAGCTCAATTTTTCTGTTTGGCACAAATAGCTGCTTGCTCTGAACTATTCAGGGGTTGGAAGATTAATAGCTCACAACTGAATCGGGAAGGTATTCGTGTACTGATTGATCAAGGTAGCGCTGGCATAAGAAACATCCCAGAGATTCCTCTTGAAACCCGCCCAGATCAATACAGCGACGCTCAAAGACAACTGATGAATGGGATAAATGTTATCCAAAATGTAGATACCATTAGAGTTCTGCAGGTAGTTAAATTACTCGGGCTGATTTCGATTCATCCAAGCGATATTCAGCAACTTTCTCTTGGAGTTGGCAACGGATATCGTGACCTCTATGGTATTCACGGTGTAGCTCGCATCAGTAAGAAGCTGGAAGGGGCTTCCACCGTACTCAATTTTGATATGCTGGAACAACAAGCGGCGCACACAGTGCTAGTCGATAGTGACCCAATCTATAATGACCACTTTGAGAAATTGAATCGGGAAGAGGCTAGTAGGGTGCTGGCACTAAATACTGAAGCCGACCAGGCGATAAAGGTGTTAGAGAAAAAACAGCTAAAATTAGATTTAAGCTTGCGGAATTTAGTGGTTGGTTTGCGGATAGATCACCATATGATTCCAGATGCCGAGAAATTTCTCGGACTGATAGCCACCGTAATCGACTCCAATGCCGACTTGATTTTTACGATTGGGGCTGGAAATAATCTAGCGGAATTTGAAGGCCGGCTCAACTGCTTTGATAAACTCTTTGCCGCGCTGACTAAAATTGGATTAAAGCCCGTTCGATTGCTGCTGCACGGCAAAGGTTCATCACAAGAACAACGCAGCCGACCAAATTTTGGACAACTTGCCTATACCAGCTATCAAATTCTTTATTGTAAGCTTCGGCGCGATAGGATTCTCTAGAGAAAAAAGAAGATTTCATTTGTACTTGGAAGAAGAGTCGAAAATCAAATCTAAATGTAAAGCTTGGTCGACTTTACCACCCATGCCTTTTTGTCATAATCAGTAAATCCGTCGTTACAAAGCTCTAACAATGCATGGAATTTCACTTCAAGTTAAACTTTCCTGCCGCCGCAACTTACAATCAGACCGGAGGCCCACGGCTATACTTATAAAGCCACCCTACTGAATAGTTGCGTAATAAATGGATAAGGTGAACTTAGCCTCACAATTTGGAATACCGATAAGCAGGCGATTATCAATCGGCAGCATTATTTCCTCCTTGAGCCTCTTGAGGCATTGCTTCAATATATGTGATCTAGGGCTATGGACTAAATTCAAAAAGGCTTCTATTCTTCCTCTTTCCCTTTCTCAATAGATCTACGTCTCATCATCATGCAGAACAGCAAAACCAGAAGCCCCTCGAAATCAGAAGTTGAATTACTCTTCAATCTTTATGATTCCGGAAACTTATTAGAGGCTGAAAATCACAGCAAAAAACTGCTAAATACTTATCCTGATTCTGCTCTTGTTTCCAATATGCTCGGCGTCGTGCTAATGGCTCAGGGCAGATCAACGCAGGCACGAGCTGCCTATGAAAATACCATTCAAAAAAATCCCGACTACCCAGATGTTTATAACAACCTCGGAATCTTACTGAATTCCCTTGGAGAGTTTATCGAGGCAATTGAAAAATTTACAAAAGCTGTCGAATTAGATCCCGATTTCGGCGATGCTCTCAACAACTTAGGCGCAATGCTGCAAAACCATGATCAACATGAAAAAGCCCTGATACATCTATCAAGAGCCGTTGCACTGAACTCAGAAAACCCCTTAGCTTGCTTTAACTATGCAAATTCCCTTAAGGCCACAGGTAAGAATGATGCCGCGTTAGAAAACTACAACAGAGCTGTAAATTTACACCCCTCGTTTTCATTGGCCTTTAATAATCGTGGCAACCTTTTAGAAAGCATGGCCAGATATGAAGATTCTAAAAGAAGCTATACGAGGTCTATCGAATTGGACCCCGGCAATGCACGAGCTTATAGTAATCGTGGCATCGTCGAGAAAAAACTGGGCAACTACCCCGGAGCTAGAAAAGATTTTAGCAAAGCTATTGAACTCGACCCCTGGCGACCAGATAATTCAAAGGAAGACAGCAACTTAAAATTTAGACTGCATATTAATTTAGGAGATGTTCAGATGTACTTTAGGGAATACGACAAAGCCCTGGCAGCCTATGATCGTGCAGCAGAAATTAATCCAGATGATTTAGATGTACTAGCATTCAAAGGTAATGCTTTAGCTGGGCTTGGTAAATTGAACGAGAGCTTACGGCTAAGACAAGAATCATTCGGCTTTGTATCTTTCGATATTTCGAAAGGTGTATCGATTATTCATGGGAAGACGAAATGAATCGTATCAGCGTAGAAGGCTCAAGCCCTCATTTTATTGGCAGTTGGAATATTGAACAAAATGCACTGTGTGGTGAAGTGGTAAATTTTTTCGAAACCCATCAAGAAAAGCAAGAGCCAGGTCAATCTGCTGGAGGAGTACATCTTGAATCAAAGAATTCTACAGACATAACAGTGCACCCGAGAGATCTAGAATTACCGGAATATAAATCGGTTAAAGAATACATAAATTGTTTATATGCTTGCTATGAAGATTATTTAAAACAATTTCCATTCTTGGCTTCGACAATGCCACAAACAGACATCGGTTCATTCAATATTCAAAAATATGTGCCAGGTGGCCACTTCAAATTGCCTCACAGCGAGCGGACAGCAATAGTAAATTCTTTTAGGGTTCTCGCCTGGATGACTTATTTAAATGATGTCAAAGACGGAGGTTCAACCTCGTTTGTTCATCAAGATTTAGAAATACAGCCGGAAAGAGGAAAGACGTTGATTTGGCCCGCCGAATGGACCCATGCTCATCTGGGAAATATTGTTAATTCAGGAGAGAAATACATCATTACTGGCTGGATGCATTTTCCTCACGAGGTTAGATAGAACTTATCTGACCCGTGACTGCCACAATAGCTGCTTAAAACTAGCGAATAAAGCATAGACAACCACAGACTATTTATAAAATCTAATTCTAGACATCTGCAAAGCCTACTTTTATGCTTCAGGATTCGCAGATGGCTAACCACTATAAAACAATGTAGCGCAGATTAAGGGACACTTGAGATGATTCAATTAAGGAAGAGACAATGGGCGTAAAACCTCTAATTCTAATGACCCTTGTCGCCGCACTAACAGCTTGTGAAGGGCTATACGATGATGATGGAATTCCAAAAATTCGCACGCGCGCCGATGTTGCAGCCTATAATGCCACCGTAACTGCTGAGAATGACAAGTTAGTCTGTAGTCGTGAACAGGTAATAGGTACAAATATTCGCCAACTCGTTTGTCTGACCGTAGCCCAACGAGCGATAATACAAGAACAGGCTCAAACAGACGCAGGCTTCCTGAGCAGAACCCTGGACATAGGGGCTGGTGGCAATACGGCCCAATAATTTGAAATTTTTTTGGATAAAAGGCAGCCCAAACCCTATTTGTAACTGCCTAATAATTTATTCAAAGCACAAGCTCTTATTTTAACGTTATTCGATAGGATTCAAGATGAAGAAATTAACGCTAATATTATCCATGATAGCTTTTTCACAACTAGCGTTCGGTCAGGCATCAGATGACTCAGATATAGAAGAGATCATCGTAATAGGAGAGCTCTCCAAGTCAGCGGTTAGGTCTCAGATTATCCGTGTCGAAAGAGATATTTATGATTTTTACAATGCTAACAATGGCAATAAAAAATTGGATATTGTCTGCCGCAAAATTGCCCTCACAGGAACCAGAATCCCCCAGCGTGTCTGTGAAGCGGTGTTTTTAACTGAGGCCAGAAACCGAGAGATGCGCCAATTCATCCATGAGTTCTCTGGTGTCGCAGAACTGCAATCGCTTGAATCAAGCGTAAAAAAAGAAATGGCTGAAATGAATGCAGTTTATGGAGAACTGATCAAAAAGCACGCAGCCTTCTCTGAAGCCTTGTTAGTTTTGGAGGACTTAAAAGCACACCTCGAAGAACTGGGCGGATAGCTCTTACAGCTTTCTCTACCTGATCGTGAATTTATAATAGATTGCCTACTTTGATTGCCCGATTTTTTCTCACAATAATCAATAGTTTTAAGAAGTGAAATAATGAATACTGCGGTCTTTTCTTGTCCGAACTAACCGCAATTGCTATCTTCAGCGCAAGGTTTCGGTTAGCAGAGCGTATAAGAAATTAGCTAAGGCCTGCTTACAATTAAAGTGTGCTCTGCACATATACTATTATGTCTTTACTCTAGATTTTTACTAAAGGCGATAAGACAAGAATAAACCATGAAAAATCGAATTGCTCGTTTTGCTTCAGCCAAAGGTTCTAACTTAACTCGAAAAACGGCAATTGCTTGCGCCCTAGTTTCGATATTTCCCTGCTCTCAGCTAACCGCGCAGGAAAATGTCTGGAGCGGGTTGGCCCGCAGCCAATTCGACAGCAATGCGCTTACTCTCCGCATTCCCTGCGTTGTTCTGGAAGATGAAACTGGCAATAGTTTGCCAGGATTCTCGCCAGCTTTCGCAATGAATTTGTTACTGATGAGTGACGATGAAGATAATCAATTTCTCCGATTTGTAGAACCATTCAAAGAGTTCCTTGAGGTGCCTGCTAGTTGTCTGGATACGCTTAAAGTTTCCA
>CAWKZI010000001.1:0-51260 GCA_963854365.1 Gammaproteobacteria bacterium | reverse complement strand
TGGAAATATCGACATGTACCTGCCGAGAATTCACTCGTATGTTGTGGTGCCAACAATCGTGGAGTAGCCGTACTCAATGACAAAGTTTATATGGGTACGCTCGATGCACGGTTAGTAGCCTTAGATCGAGTTAATGGTGAAGTACTTTGGAATGTGGAAGTAGGTGATGTTGATCTTGCTTACTCTGTCACCATGGCCCCGCTAGCGGTTAAAGACAAGATAATTGTTGGTGTCGGTGGTGGTGAATTTGGCATTCGTGGCTACGTGACTGCTTTCGATGCGGAAAGCGGTGAACAAGTTTGGAAGACCTATACAATTCCAGGTCCAGGTGAGCCGAATCACGATAGCTGGCAAGGAGATGATTGGCAGCACGGAGGCGCGCCGGTTTGGATTACAGGTTCATTCGATCCGGAACTCAACCTCACTTATTGGGGAGTAGGCAATCCAGGTCCTGATTGGAATGCTGGTCAGCGACCTGGGGATAATCTTTATTCTGATTCTGCAATAGCTTTAGATGCAGACACTGGCGAATTGAAGTGGTATTTCCAATTCACACCCAATGATGCCTATGACTACGATTCTGTGCAGGTACCGGTACTAGCAGACATAGATTTTCGGGGAACACCGACGAAGGTAATGATGTGGGCAAACCGCAATGGTTATTTTTATGTGTTAGATAGAGTCACTGGACAATTCTTAGAAGGTAAACCTTATGTAACAGTGAATTGGTCAAGTGGTCTCGATGAAAACGGCCGCCCTATTCCAACTCCACAACCAGAGGGGTTGCCAACGTTTCCTGGAAATCAAGGTGGTACGAATTGGTATCCACCTTCCTACAGTCCAAGAACGGGTTATTTTTATTTTAGTGCTTGGAAAGATTACGCGACAATTTATCGAGCGGAAGAATCTGAATATATTCCAGGGCGCGCTTTTCTTGGTGGTGGTTTCTCTGTTTTAGCTCCAGCGCCAGGAGCTCCAACTATAGGTATTGGTCGCACTAATCCGATAAATAACTGGACTAATGAAGTTGGCCACGCTTCATTGAAGGCCATGGATCCGCAAACTGGAGAAGCAGTTTGGTCTTATGACCAATTTGACGTTAGTGATAGCGGCATGCTCACCACTGGTTCCGATTTATTATTTACCGGGGGAAGAGAAGGTTACTTTCACGCTATCGATGCGCGCACAGGTGATTTATTGTGGAACGTAAATCTTGGTGGACAGATTGTAATGGCTCCAGTTACATTCATGGTAGATGGTGTGCAATATGTTTCGGTGATTTCAGGTAACTCGATGTCGACTTTTGCTTTACGCAATTAGGGCTTTTTATGATTGGGCTGAATAAGATAGTTTTTGTAAGCGGAGTGCTTGCCTGTGTAAGTGCTACCTTGTTTGCTCAGTCCACTCCCATGAGTATACCCAGCCTTAACTACACGTTGGATGAAAGTTTTTTTAAAATGCCAATAAATCGAGCTATTGGTTCTACTGCCGGTATTTTTATTCACCCGGACCAATCAAGTATCTGGCTTTTCGATCGCTGCGGCGCCAATAACTGTGTGGGTTCAGAGCTTGCACCAATTATGCAATTTGACCTGGCTGGAAATTTACTAAAAAGCTTCGGTCAAAACATGTTCATTCGTCCTCATAGTAATTTTGTCGATGGAAAGGGAAATGTTTGGGTTGCTGATGGTGAAGGGCCGAATGGAGAAGATTTCAGGCGCGATGGAAAAGGTCATCAAGTGTTTAAGTTCAGTCCTTCCGGCGAACTCTTAATGACCTTAGGTAAAGCTGGGCAGCCCGGTGACGGCCACGATAAATTCAATCAACCCTCTTCAGTTTATGTGGCGCCTAATGGCGACATTTTCGTTGGTGATGGGCATGGAGGAGCATCCAATGCCCGCATTATGAAGTTCGATTCAGAAGGAAAATTTCTATTGAGTTGGGGTAGAAGAGGAGAGGGGCCAGGTGACTTTCATACTCCGCATGCTTTGGCTATGGATTCTCAAGGTCGATTATATGTAGGAGACCGCGGTAATAATAGATTGCAAATTTTCGATCAACAAGGAAATTTTATTGACCAATGGCGTCAGTTTGGCCGACCCAGTGGTATGTATATCGATGGCAATGACATGCTCTATGTCACCGATTCTTCTTCAAGTCCTCAGACCAACCCTGGATTTGAGCGAGGCATTCGTATCGGCAGTGTTAACGATGGAGAAGTGTTTGAATTTATTGATGACCCTTCAGAGGTTGGAACACAGGAGGGCGTTACTGTCGATGCAGAGGGTAATGTCTATGGTTCTTTAACCGGTGGCATGACGCTTAGAAAGTATTCCCGAAAGTAATAATTATCCGAAATGGAATAAATACAAGCTCTCAATACTACAGAAGTCTTACTTTATCCATTTTATGTATGTGCTAGTTATAGATTTTCTTACTATAACTAAACTCGTGCACTTTTTTTTAATATAGTGCGTATCCCGTTTTATTAGTCTGAATTTGTACGATATCACTAAGAACTTCCTGTAATTATGCCCTATTAATACTCGGCTTTTCGATCCAAGCTCTTTTACGCTTCTTGTACACCTGGATTTCCAGCTTCACTGATATAAGTTTTACGTATATTGATTTCAGCACCGATCTGAGTGACTTGTGGTAGAACTTTATAATCGGTTTTCCATAGTTCAGGTGTTAGTGTTGCGCTTAGATAGCCTCGTTGCGCATTATAAAATTTTACGTGAGGATTGTTGTCTAATAGCGCAGCGCCATAATCTGAAATATCACTACCATCGCCACCCGAAGTAATTGAAGTGCCGACAAATTCGGAGCCGACGACTTTCGAGTTTTCGTTATCGAAATCCAACTGTAGATTGGCCGCCCAATTAGAGTGAATATCGCCAGTGAGAACTACGGGGTTAGGCGTTGATGTCTGGTCTAATATATTTAGTAATTCCTGTCGTTCAAACGGATAGCCATCCCACAGGTCCATGGGCCATAGTTCTTCTCCGTCATCACTAACCGAGCGAAGACTTGCTACCATTATCTGCTGAGCCAGCACATTCCATGTAGCATCTGCCGTCGCTAGACCATTGTAGAGCCACTCTTTCTGAGCACCACCTAGCAAGGTTCTGCTCCTGTCTAGATGTTCCGCACAGCTTTGTTTTCGACCATCGCCACAGGCTTGATTGCTGCGGTATTGGCGTGTGTCGAGCACATTAAATTCAGCTAGTTTGCCGAACCGTAGTCGACGATAAATAGGCATATCTGGGCCTTGCCTGCCCACAGGTAAGCGGATCGGCATAAATTCATAAAAAGCTTGATATGCAGCACTCCTGCGCATTAGCAGTTGCTCAGGAGTCTGATCATCTTCTCCAATATCAGCAGCATAATTGTTATCCACTTCGTGGTCATCCCAGGTGACAATCCAGGGAGCAGAGGCGTGAGCAGCTTGTAGATCCGGATCGGACTTGTAAGTGTTGTAGCGAGCACGATAATTGGTAAGGGTTATAATTTCAGGGCCTTCGTGGGCGCGAACGAGATTTTGGCCCCAACTTCTTTCGTAAATATAGTCACCGAGGTGAACGATCAGGTCGAAATCTTCATCAGCCATATGTTGGTAAGCGGTGAAATAGCCGTGCTCATATTGCTGGCAGGACGCGACGGCAAATCTGAGTTGTTGGATATCCGCATCGGCAGCTGCTGCAGTCTTGGTTCGCCCGATTGGGCTGGTGACATTGCCTAATTGCCAGCGATAAAAATAGACTGTTTCTGCCTGCAGACCACGAACTTCGGCATGGGCCGAATGGCCCAGTTGAGGAGCCGCTGCGATGACGCCATGACGGAGCACATTGCTGAAGGATTCTGTAGCAGAAATTTCATAGGCAATTTCGATGGTATCCAGCTCAGCTCCCATTTCTCGCAAAATATCATTATCCAGCCGAGTCCAGAGCACTACCGAGTCGGCAGTGGGATCGCCAGAAGCTACGCCAAGAGTAAATGGGTCCGCCTGCAAACTTGTCAACCTACGTGCAGCACCATGCAGTAATCCCGGCATAGCTCCTAGAGCTAAAGCGCCAGAAAGCTGCGTGCCCAGTCGTAGCACGTGCCTTCGAGATAAAGGAGAATTAAGATAGTCTTGCCATTGTTTAGAGAGCATTTTCATAAGACCTCGATTAGCCTTTGTTATTGTGATTATGGCGATTTGTAGCTAATAAAGTATCTCGTCAGTGTCCTAATTGCACGTCGATATTTTTGGGCTTGTTAGCTGAGTGAGAATTTGGAATTAGCTACGCCGAATGCGAATGTTTTTGCCGAGCCAATGTGTGTGGAGCGGTTTGGGGGCGAGTGTTGCTTGGATATCCTAAATTGTGACGGTTAGGTGCATGTTTGTGATAAAGATTTAATTTTGTAACAGTGCTCAAACGAGGACACATAAGTATATTACCGACACCATGAAGCTGTTCAGCGCGAAGCAAACCTTCTAGGAATAAATCGATAATAAACGAGTAAAGGAATTGGATAATTAATAAGGTAGTTTATAGAAATTAAGTTTTGCTCTATATGGCTAAACAATCTAAAATTCTATGATAAGTTCGCATTAAACTATCTTATGATTTGCAAATGTTTGATTTGGAATACTGGTTAAACAGGAACTGGCTTCCTCTCATTGGATCAAAAAGTAACCTTTCCCAGCTAAAAAAGACTCATTAAGAAATCTCTAAAATACAAAACATTCACTTTGTTTCTAATCGATTTAGTATCTGTGGATCTCGGAAGCATTAGTCTTTTTCTTGTGATTGATCTTGGCGGTCTTTCATAATCTCTACGCCTTAGATTCCAGGGAATAACTAGGGTAATCAATCGAGCTTACAAAAGAAAATAATAATAGGGCAACCTGGCCTGATAAAAGAAAGTGTCCGGAATTAAAGTATATCGAGGGGGATCACTTACTTTTGTTAATCAATTAAATGCATTCAGGCCCTTATTTCCCCGATAAAGAATAGTTATAGTATTCTGACTCAGTTGTAACAGTAGGATATGAACTGAGCATTTGAATTAGTAGCCCCTTCTATATATGAGTACCATATCGCAACATGATTAATTCCACAGAAGACCAACAAGACCAACAAGACCCTAGCTTTCTTCACTCGCTGATCTGTTTCGGTGGTGTCATCGTTATCGTCATTTCTGGAATGCTATGGTTGGGGATTAGCCTGCATAGCTTACTGGTAATCGCGCTAGTGTGGGTTGCGGGACACTCTTCACTGCGAGGCTTCAGCTATCTAAAAATCAAATCTGCAATGGTTTCGGGTATCGAAAAAGGTCTGGGCGCGATCTTTATTTTCTTCCTAATTGGCATACTTGTCGCTGCATTAATTGAAAGCGGAACGATCGGCGGGCTTATCTACTATGGCTTGGACTTACTTCATCCAACTTTTTTCCTACCAGCTGGTCTAGTACTATGCAGCCTTATGTCGTTGGCGACCGGCACGGCATGGGGAACAATTGCCACGATTGGTGTTGTTCTTATGGGATTAGGAGCCGCTCTGGGTATTCCGCTGCCATTAGTAGCTGGCATGGTCGTCTCCGGTGCAAGCTTTGGTGACAAAATGTCGCCAGTTTCAGACACAACGAATCTAGCAGCCATGAGTGCGGACACTGACCTCTACTCTCACATCAAATCGATGTTGTACACCAGTGTGCCGACTTACATCATCAGTATTATTTTATTTACACTATTAGGACTTTACTATAGCGGTCAGACCCTCTCTGCCGAAGAGTTATTGATATTCACTCAACATCTCGATGTCGAGTTCGCCATCAGCCCTCTGATTCTGTTGCCATTAATTGTGCTGATTACCCTTAGCCTCAAGCGAGCTCCGGCCGAAGTAAGTATGCTCGCCAGTGTTGGGACTGCGATCGTGCTGGCTGTCGCGATGCAAGATAGAGCTGTTACTGAGGTACTAAATAGTTTGCACACTGGCTATGTCGCGAATACGGGCCTAGAACAACTAGATACACTCCTCACTCGCGGAGGCATAACAAGTATGATGGGGACAATGTCATTGGCGCTAATTGCGCTATCCCTCGGTGGAATTCTCGATCGCGGGGGTTTCGTTAGAGTTCTACTGAGTGGGTTACTGATGCGAATCAAGCGCTCCGCAAGTCTTATGGCTGCCACGATTGGTGCAGGCATTGTCTCTAACATGAGTATGGGCGAGGGTTATCTTTCTATCATATTCGGCGGGCAGATATTCAAAGACTCTTACGAAGAAGATGGTCTAGAGAAGCACATGTTGTCGCGTTGCCTAGAAGAGGGAGCTACCTTAAGTACTTCGCTTATTCCATGGACGACTTCGGGCGCGTTTATTACAGGTGTGCTCAGCATGTCTCCGCTGGAATTTGCTCCGTGGGCGTTTTTTAACTATCTCAACCCACTGTTGTCTATTGGTCTTGCATATATGGGCTTTGGAATATTTCGTAAAACTCAACTTAACCAGGATCAAATTACGAATTTAGAGGGCAATGAGCAGGGCGATGGCGGAATTCGTAGTTCATGAATAGAGGGCCAGTGTAAAACGCTGCATTCCCTGTTTTCGCTATCGGAAAGAATCCTACAAACCATTGAGACACATACAATTTGTGACAATTTAGAATAATTTTCTGGTTTATACTTCTTAGATCCCAAGGTCAGAATGATCCAAATATGCGTTAATTTCGTAGGGTCTCATATTGCTAAACTAAGGTCATTTAAATGACGATCTCACGACATATTTTTAAAACTCTTGTATCGCTTACTTTCTCAATCTTACTTCTTTGCATTCCCGCATTGACACTAGCCCAAGACAATCAGGGAGAGGACTCGACGGTTGTTTATCCTGCCTCCTATTTTACTGAATTTAGTCCAGTCTCTGCGCAAGATATGCTTAACCGCATCCCTG
Source organism: Gammaproteobacteria bacterium (assembly GCA_963854365.1). GTDB lineage: Bacteria > Pseudomonadota > Gammaproteobacteria > Pseudomonadales > Pseudohongiellaceae > UBA9145. The sequence goes on along the minus strand of CAWKZI010000001.1, from coordinate 44,319 downwards.
GCGCGAGCGGTGGTTCTAGTGGTGGAGGAAGCTTTCGTGGTGGAGGGCCACCTGGTGGTTTCAGTCGAGGAGGAGGTGGTCGAGGTGGTCGAGGGTTTGGCAGTGGGAGTAGCCAGAGTGAAATTCTAATTAATGGAAAACGCACCGCTGGTAAAAATAATAGTACAGGAGGTCAACTTACTCGAATCACTGCTGACCAAGTGGACTATATTGAAATCATCCGAGGCACTTCAGGAGAGCTGGACGTTCGCGGGAGTGGTCAGGTTATAAACGTTGTTTTGTTTGAGCAGCTCAGCAGCTCAAGTATTTCGTATGAAGCTAACGTGCAACGTTCTCGGGATCATACAATTTCGCCAAGAGCAGATTTATCCTACAGTGGCCAGCAGGGTGGACTTAATTTTCTACTCAATGTTCGGTCTGAGGATGTGTATTTTAATAGCATCAGCAAAGAGAATAGTATTCTAGGTGATTTTTCTCCTAATGATTTAGTTCGGGAAGATAGAGTTTCCGATGGCAACGCAACGCAGCTTAGTACCAATCTCGATTATCAGATCAGTAACAATAGTAGCGCCCGTTTCAATGCCCTATTGAGAGAGGGAAATTCGGATTCAGAACTGAATCGTCGCACTACAGATTTAAAAGTTAACCCAAATCTAATAGCACTCCAGCGGGAAGCCACTCCTACTGATACAGAAAACTGGGAATTAGGTGGTGATTACGAATTCAACACTTCGAGTGGTGATCGCTTTAAGGTTTTATTTATCAGCAATAAGGCTTTTTTTGGAAATGTGCGAGACCGATGGAATGTGGCAGCAGATGGTTCCGAAGATAAGAATCTCTTTTTGGATTCATCTAGCACGACTCGGGAGAGGATTGTGCGTGGGTCCTACACTATGGATATTGCTCAAGGCCAAGACATCGAATTTGGAGCTGAGAGAGCCCAAACAATTTTGGGTTCAAATCTTGCCCTCGGGCTTGCGAAAGGCACTGGTGCGCCTTCAGCTGCTTATGGCGGGTTGATTCCGGTTAATGTTTCCAACGCAAATTCAAGTGTTGAAGAAATTCGCTATGAACCCTTTCTAATTCATAACTGGGTGATCAATTCACGGATGTCTTTGGAGAGTTCGTTGCTTTATGAATTATCTGAAATTAGTCAGAGTGGCGATGTATCAAACAAGCGGGACTTTGATTTTTTTAAACCGAAAGTTGATTTCCGTTATGACTTAACCCCAAGATTACAATTACGTGGTTCGGTCGAGAAAGTAGTCGAGCAATTGAGTTTTAACGATTTTGTTGCGGCAACAGATAACAGAGACGAAGACAGTAATATTCAAGCGGGTAATGAGAACCTCAGTCAAGAGTGGTATTGGAAATATGATATTAATGCAGAATATCGATTACCTAATGATGTTGGTGTAGTCAATGGTAATATTTTCTATGAAGATTGGACTGACCGTATAGAGCGAATCGATGTATCGGCTTCAGAAGATAGTTTGCAAGCGGCAAACGGCAATGTCGGTGAAGGCTACAAATACGGAATGAATCTTAACGCCAGTATTCGTATGCGGATGATCGACATGCCAAACCTCTTGCTTACTTCTCGCCTAAATGTCGAAGATTCTAATATCACTGATACATTTCTAGGCATTGATCGCAGATTCAACCGTAATAATCGCGGCCGGCTTTCCCTCGGTTTTCGCCATGATATTGCCAGATGGAATATGAATTATGGCATTTCTTGGAACAATAGTTTCGATGGCAATAGAAAGACTTATGATATCGACGATATTGAGCTGTCTGCGGGCGATCCCTTTGCTTTAGCTTTTGCTGAAGTCATTGCTTTTGGCGATATCACTTTTCGTCTAAATATCTCTGGGTTTAACAACCCTAAATTCTGCCGAGAACGTCAACGCTATGTAGGGCGTATATCTAGTGGCATTCTTGAGGAAATAGAGGATCAGTGCAGTAGTTCGGGAAGAAGTCTTTCTTTGAGTGTAAGCGGCACATTTTAAGGGTTTGACATTAGGACCATATCTTATTGTTTATTTGTTGCAATGAGCCTCGAGTTAAAAATAGCTTTTTTCAGGCCTAGAGCGCAAATTTATTAGTGATTCAGGCTTATTTATAGTACTTTTGTGCTCGGCTTAAAATTAGGCGGTAAGCACCTAAATTCAGTCAGGTTTAGAATAAAATAAGGAGAAGCACATGCATACTCTAAAATCTGGAAGAATTCTCTTAGGTATAATCCTTTGGGGTTCTTCAAGTTTGTTGGTCGCTCAAGATTCGATTGAGTGGTTTACCTTAGGCAATGATTTTGCCCATACGCGTTACACGCCAGCAGCAGAAATATCGGCAGAAAATTTCAATGATCTTGAAGTTGCTTGGGAATGGGATGGTGCCAGTTTTGGCGCTGTGAGTGGTCGCTCTACGCCTTCCTATATCGATGGTAAGCTTTTTACTGTTGCTGGTTATAACCGACACGTAATCGCAATCGATCCTAAAAATGGAGAAACTATTTGGTCCTATCGTGAACCGAATACTCCGCGTGGCGAATACTCAATGCGAGCCGATTACGGTAAAGGCGTTGGCTATGCAGAAATCGATGGGCGTGGTGTTGTCTATATGATCTCGCCAGCGTTTTTTCTAACTGCTTTGGATGCCGATACCGGAGTTCCGATTGAAGGTTTTGGCGGTCAAATTCCCGTTGACGGATTTCCAAAAACTGGTGTTGTAGATCTGCTAGCTGACCTTGGACACCCTTATGATCCCTATAATGGAATTCCACTAGAAACTGGATACATTACTTCTTCATCCCCGCCGATTGTTGTTAACGATACTATTATCGTTGGTAACTCAGCAGAGCAAGGTTATCACCAGGCCCGTATCGAAAACGTGCCAGGTGACATTCTTGCTTATGATGCTAGAACAGGTGATTTCAAATGGAAATTCAATGTAATTCCTAAGCCAGGCGAGTATGGTCATGAGACTTGGGAAAATGATGCTTGGGAATGGACTGGTGATGTGTCTTCTTGGGCACCTCTGTCAGCAGATCCTGAAAATAATCTTGTCTACATCCCAACCAATAGTGCGACTATTGATTATTATGGGGGTTTCCGCCCTGGTGACAATCTTTATGGTGCTGCAATCATTGCTCTCGATACCCGAACTGGCGAGAGAGCATGGCACTTCCAAATGGTTCATCACGAAATTTGGAACTTTGATAACCCCACCGCACCAGTTCTTTTGGATCTGAATGTTGAGGGCCAAGGTGCGATTCCTAGTGTCATGCAAGTAACCAAGCAGGGGTGGGTTTACGCGTTCAATCGCCTCACCGGTGAGCCTATTTGGCCAATCGTTGAGAGACCTGTGCCTCCTTCAATTGTTCCAGGCGAAGTATTGTCGCCAACTCAGCCTCATGTAACTAAACCTGACCCTTATGAAATGCAGGGTGTTACTGAAGATGATTTGGTTGATTTCACGCCTAAACTGCGTGCAGATGCGATTGCAGCGTTGGGGGACTACGTAATGGGTGGTCTTTTTAATCCGCCGATCCATGCTAATAATGATATGGGAAAATATGCGGCCATGAACTGCCCAGGTGGAGCTGGCGGAGCAAATATTACTGCTCCTGCTGTGGCTGACCCTACTACTGGCATGCTCTATGTTTCTTCACATAAGAACTGTTTCGCACTGCGTTTGATTCCTGGAGAAGAAGCTGACTTATTGTTCCCAGATTCTACTGGCGCAACAACAGCGCAGTACGCGAATGGTGTAGCTGGCGCAACAGCCCGCCCACCGCGCCATCCTGCTGGTGTACCACTATTCAAGCCGCCTTATAGCCGTATTACTGCAATCGATATGAACAGCGGCGATCACGCTTGGATGATTCCAACTGGTGAAACTTCTCAGCGCAACCTAGATGCTTTTGAAGCGGCTGGCGCTGACCTTGAGGAAGTAGGTAACACTGGTACAGGTGCATTAGTGCCTATGGTTGTGACTGCTAATATGCTGATCTATTCAGATAATTCTACAGATGGCACGCCAATGCTCTGGGGGCTTGATAAGTCTACCGGTGAAATTATTGGCGAGATTGAGGCTCCATCTCGCAGCAGTTACGGCATGAGCTCGTGGGTGCATGATGGTCATCAATACATCATGCTACAAACATCTTCTTCATTAACAGCAATGGCTTTGCCAGGTGCTGCTGATTCAGGTGGTGATGGGCACTAGAAAAATACTAAACCCTAGCCGTCTAGACTAGGGTTTATATGCTGTTTAGGAAAAAGGAACTGGGAACAGTTCCTTTTTTTTGCATTTTGTTTTATGCATGGATTGGAATTAGTTGAGAGTTATTTGTTCCAAAATATCCCCTACTGATTTCGAATGAGTCTTTTTCTATATTAAGAAATAAGCTAATCTAGGGCTCTTGCTAACAAATAGACGATTTGGGTACTAACAGCCCAGCGAGAATTAATTAGTAATCCCCTATGAAATTTTCTCTACAAATAATGAGCTATCTTCTGCGGTTTTCTGCCGGAGTTTCCCCTTTATTATTGGCCTTCATTTACCAAACATCTTTAGCTGCTGAAATGCCCACGGAAATTGCCCCCCAGGCTTATTCTAAATCTGAGGCAGCCAGAGGTAAGAGTTACTACCTTATAAACTGCCAGTCTTGTCACGACGCTGATGGGCGCGCTTTGGCGAATATTGATTTCATTGCTGCTGATCTTACTTCGCCCGATACATGGTTTTATGGTGATTCGCCATTGCATATATTTCGTAGTATAAAATTTGGGGCTGGTTTGGAAATGCCTCCATTTAAAGATACGATTGATGATCAAACAATTTGGCAAATTGTTGCACATATCTTAAATATTGGCCCTAAAGAAACTCGACCCACAGAAGAATAGATTCAGAGGAATTCTCATGTCTAAAAAAGAAGATGCGAAAAAATCGAAAGCCTCCAGCAGTGCTGAACAAGAGTCGGTTGTATCTCGGCGTAATTTTATAAAGGGTACAGCAATTGCTGGAGCTGGCGCTGCTACTCTGATGCAAAGTGAAACCTCTAAGGCTCAAGAACAAGATGGTCCGGGAATCAAGATTCCTGAAGAAATTCCGCGAACCTTGGCTGAAGCCGCTAAGCCGGCCAATTTTCCCATGAGCGGGGCAGAAGTGTTTGCAAAATTCTGTAGTGATGAAGGCGTTGCAGGGTTCTTTTGTTGCCCGGGTAATTACAACATGATTAATGCTATAGCCGCCGAGGGGATTCCAAGTTATGGCGGACGCTGCGAGGGTAATATGGTTTCAGCGGCAGATGGTTTTATTCGTGTCACTGGTGAGATTGCAGCAACTTCTGGTACAGAGGGGCCAGGTTTCACTAATATGATTATGAATATTGGTGCTGCCAACGCAGCACGGTCTCCGTTGTTGGTGATTGCTAGTAATAAGACTATTGGCGAGGACGATACCGAACATGGAATTCAAACTGCCTATCAGCAATCACAAACTGATGGCTTGAAAAAATGGGGTAAGCGCATGATTACCCCGAACAGAATTTATGAGTATTCAGCTTATGCTTTCCGCCAGCTTAAGACAGGAGTTCCGAAACCAGTTCATTTAGACTTTCCTGGTGAAATTTCGCGCGCGCGATTTGAAGAGCCGGGCGAATTACAGTATTACTACGACAAAACTCGTTATCGTACTGAGTCAAAAGCCCATCCTAATCCTGCTGACATTACTCGCGCTGTAGAAATGATTCAGCGGTCTTCTCGCCCGATGATTGTTGCCAGTACAGGGGTTTTTTACGACAAAGCCTGGGAACCCCTACTGAGAGTTGCGGAGAAAAATGATATTGCGGTCGTGGAATCGGCACCTCAACGTGGTCATTTTTCAGATGGTCATTCACTTTCGGCTTCTACCGGACTCGATGCTATTCGCAGTGCAGATTTGGTTATTCTAGTTGGTCAATATTGTATGCCTTCTATCGGTGAGTTTGCATTCGGTCCTGACGCTCGCTGGATTCGCATTGATCCGGATGCTAGTGACATTGGTCGTAATGTACCTATAGATCTGGGCATTGTTAGCTCAGAGAAAGCAGCGCTTGAAGCTCTAGAAGACGCCTTGCCCTCAAGAACGCGCCAAGGTTGGAGAGATGAGCTTGCCTCTGCGCGTAAAGCGTTTGATGATCAAAGCGAGGAGTACTATCGACTTGGTTTGAAATACAGCGCAGATACAGAATCAATTCACCCGGCGGTTATAGGTCGCCAACTGAATGATTTTCTTTATAACGGGGATATTGATCGCCAACAAACTGCTGTTGTGTCAGGCGGTTATGGTATTGGCCGTTATACGCGTCGCTATCTCCGAGCCTACCGTCCTGGACAGATATGTAATGGAGCCTATCAGTATGGTGCCATTGGTCCAGATATAGGCTACACCGTAGGTGTAGGTGCTGCAGTACAGAATGGCATTGGTCCTCAAGCACCATACAAGGGTTCTCCAGTTATTGGAATCACCGGTGATGCTGGTGCTGCTTATTCGATTATGGAGTTCGACACCTTAGGTAAGTACCGTATACCGGCGGTTATGATCGTCTATAATAATAATGCTTGGGGAGTATGGACATCCGGGGGAGGCCGTGGAGCCACTAGAGCCCAGCATATGTACTTGTTTCAAGAAAATCTACGCTATGAAAAAATTGCTGAGGCGCTTGGCTGCAATGGTGAATATGTAACTAGCCCTGAGCAGTTTACGCCTGCCCTAGAGAGGGGATATAAGTTGGCAGCGACGGAAGGCATTTCCACACTAATTAATTGTCAGGGCAAGAAGGAATTTTGGACTAATGAATACCCACCATCAATGCCACGACATTTTGCCCCCGGAGCATTAGCTTATTATAAGTAGATAAGGGTTTATTCGGGAAAGGGCGGGACAAGTTAATGCAAGAAACTGTGAAGGTAGTGAGCGCAGAGCTGCAAAATTATGCTGACAGGGGCATCTTTCAAAATTTTAGTTTGGTGGAGCAGGCGAGTAATGGCAGTGTAAAATATCGTTTTCACTGGCTAGCAGAGATGCCTTTTAATTTAACTTTGTATGCGCAGAAATCAAAAATAGAAATTAGGGACATCTTACCAGCAGTGCCATTTCGTTCTGAGATGGACAAAGAGTTCCGTATTTTTTTACAACAGCGTTCTGCCGAATCTGTACCGCTTCATCGTCGCCTAGATGATCAACGTTTTACCTTTTCTTGCAAAAACCGTCAGGAGAAGTTGTCGATAACTATTGGATTTCAAGTCGGTGATGGTGGGGAAGCTGCAAAAACAGCAGTTAACCTTCTCCATGAAATATTTAATAATTTTCTTTTAGAGGGCCCTTACCAGAATTACATGGTAGAGTTTTTTAACGTATCTGAAGAATAAATCGAACCTTTTCGATATCGATATTTTGCGCTGTAGAGGTTCTTTTGCTCCAGACATCCTAGAGTAAGTTAAGCAGTCGCCCGGTGAAGAGATATTGACTGCTGATGAGCTAGGTATTACCTTATTTAAGAGTAGAACAATAAATGAGCGAGGGAAGGTGTGAAATTTAAACAACTAGGCTTGGGCGCAGCAATGGCCCTGACTTTTGGCATGGCCTTGGCACAATCAAACTCTGATTTCGAGGCCCCACTAAACGAATTTGGGCAACCAGATATCAGTGGGGTTTGGAATTTTGCTTCAGACACGCCGATGCAACGCCCTGACCGTTGGGGTACACAAGAATTTCTAACTCCCGAGCAACTTCTCAAAGAGCTTGAGCGACAATCAGCAGCAGCGGCAGCAGCCGATGCGAGGGCAGCGCAGCTAAATACTGATCCAGACTTGCCTAAAGCTGGACCTCAGGTTTTGGGATATAACGACTTTTGGTTTGAGACCAAGGGGCTAGGTGAAAATGTGCGGACTTCCCATATCATTTACCCCCTAAATGGCAAAGTGCCTGCAGCATTAGAAGGCGCGCAGGTGCAGCGTGGTAATCAAATTGATGACACTCCAGATGAAATTAGACCAGTGCTATTCACTGTAGGTGGAATAGCCAAAGATGGCCCTGAAGACCGAGGCCTATCTGAACGTTGTATCGTTGGTTTTAATTCTGGACCGCCTTTTGTGCCTAGTTTATATAACAATAATGTACAAATTTTTCAGAACAAAGATACTGCAGTTATTCTTACTGAGATGATTCACGATGCGCGCATCGTACCTATTACTGATAAGCCAGGTTTAGATGACGCTATTAGAATGTGGTCTGGTGATTCGAGAGGACACTGGGACGGCAACACCCTGGTAGTTGAAACCAAGAACTTTAATGGATATCGGCAAACCTTCAATAGCACTGGACGTAACTACGACATGGTTTTGATAGAACGATTCACTCGTACGGCTAGCGATGAAGTAGTTTATGAGTTTACGATTGAAGACCCTTCAACGTTTACCGATAAAATCTCAGCAGTTGTTCCAATGATTAAAACCAGTGGTCAGATCTATGAATACGCTTGTCACGAAGGTAATTACGGCATGTTAAATACTTTACGTGGAGAGCGAGTCATAGAGCGTGAAACAACGGAGTCAGGCGGTCAATAATAACTAAATCCCAGAAATGCTGGTTTTCTTAAGCCTTTTAATGAAAAGTTCTATGGTTTTTTGGCTAAGCACTATTACCCCCTCCCCCCAACTGGCGGGTTTTTATATGTGTAAATATATTAAATGAATATCTCTTCGCTCTTACTTGCCGCGAAATAAATCGTAGTTGGATCTTAAGCTACTGGCGGCCCTCATTTATAGCTACGAATACAGAAGTTTGACCCATATTGCGAACTATGAACGGAGAATGAGGATCTCTCCAAGTCCAATCGCCTGGAGCATCAAGCTCTGCTGCGATACCGTCGGCACGTGTAACATGCACAAGGCCGTCACTGCCTTGAACAATCACAGTATTATTGTTGTGGGTTTGGATATTAGTTTGCTCACCGGCTTGTAATTCTATTCGGTAAGATCGAAACCAGGGGTTCTCGATATTTGGCTCACTATTCATGCCAGAGGGTTCATCGCTATCGCTGTCTGAGACTGCGAGCCCGCTATTCACGAAAGCAATAATTCGCATCAGTCCAGGGCCTTCATTGGCAACCTTGTGTGTGTGAGGCGTAGATGCATAATCAATATTAGTGCTCACAGAACCATCTCGAGGGCCGCTGCCAGCATTAATGTAGGTCAGCAAAATAGCCTGGTCATGGATGTGGGCAAAGCTGGTGTCTCCGGGGTTGACTTGCACATCCAGCAAGAACAGCCCGTCCTGTTCATGCACAGTTCGGTGGCGAGGCTCTTGTAATAGATGAACAATCTTCTCGCCGATGAACTCATTCTCTTGCGCATTTGCGGTGGGCGTAAGAGTTTGGAGTAAAAACACTCCAGTTACTGTGGTCATCAGCAGGCAAGTGTAGAGGGAACGGAATTTAATTAGCTTATGTATTAGAGACATTGTCATAGTGGGCTCCGAGTTTCTTATTCTTAAAGTACTGTTCTACTATTTGTGAAGTCATTTCACAAGTTTGATTCGGGTAGGGCAAAAACTAGCATTTCAGCATCATTGTTACGGCCGCCTCCTGCTACAGCTAAATATTGGCGATCTTTGTGCTGATAACTCATGATCGGACCATGCAGACGACGATCAACTTCTATTTCGCCAATAAGAGCACCCGTAGCTTTGTCGTGAGCAACCAACAAGGAACCAGCTGCCTCCTCTGCTATCTCATCCTTAGAAGCCAAGTAGGAAATTAAAAGAGATTTAGTGATCAGTATGCCACCCTCCGCAACTACGTCACTAAACACTGAACCCAAGGGACCAAGGTTCAAGTGCGCAATATCAGGATGATCTGTGGGCCCTTTACCGAAGGGAATCTGCCAGACGTGTTCTCCTGTATTAATATCAATTGCTGTAATTCGTCGATAGGGAGGCTTTAGTAATGGCAATCCTCTTGGGCCGCCACTGCGATCATATTGAATTACATAGGGCCAATCAGAAGTTCCATTAGGAGGGGCAATAAGCGCCATACCTGTCGGGCGAGTCACTGATTGAATATAAAGAATGCCGGTTTCCGGATCCAAGGAAGCGCCGGGAAAATTAGCACCACCACCAGCACCGGGGACTACGTAAGTTGAACGCTTTCCATTGGAGCCACCAACAATCGGTGGGGTGAAAATATCACCGAGGACAAAATTATTGGCAATATCTAGGGCTTCAGCTCTTAACTCCGGAGTGAAATCTATTAGATCATCTTCACTCGCTCCTATTTGTTCAAAAGGCAGCGGCTTAGTAGGGAAGGGTTGGGTCGGGTGAGCGCGTTCACCGGGGACAGTGCTGGGGGGGACCGCGCGTTCTTCAATTGGCCACACTGGCTCACCGGTAACCCGATTAAATACATAGGTGAAGCCAGTTTTTGAGACTTGGGCAAGTGCTTTGATAGGTTTTCCGTCGACCACGACATCAACAAGGTTCGGTGCCGAAGCTACATCATAGTCCCATAGTCCATGATGCACAGTTTGGAAATGCCAGATGCGTTCACCAGTGTCAGCACTTAGCGCCACTATGCTTTCTGCGTAAAGGTTTTCTCCAAGGCGCTTGCCGCCCCAGTAATCATTAGTTGGCGTAGAAGTGGGCAGATAAACAATCCCCAGCTCGTCATCAGCTGCCATAAAAGACCAAACATTTGTATTGCCTGCAGTGCGCCACGAACCATCTTCCCAGGTTTCGTTAAAATCCTCCCCGGGCTGGGGAATGGTATTGAAACGCCACTTAAACTTCCCGGTACGTGCATCGTAGCCGCGAACATGGCCAGGCGGGCTACGATTACTCATTATGTAATCATAGATTTTGGAGCCAATGACCACTGTATTGCCAACGACAATTGGTGGTGCCCCATGGGTGATGTTGCGCATTTCAAATTCGAGGCGGCCGAGATTTTGCGAAAGGTCAACGATACCGTTGTCACCAAAATCAGGATCGGGTAAACCTGTAGTGATGTCTATTGAAACTAACTGTTTGCCAAGCGTAGCGATAAAGATTCTTTCGACTTCGCCATCTGTCCAATATTCTATGCCACGAGTCTGGGCTGGCGAAAAATTTGGTTGTCCGAGTTTGTAAGATTCAGGATCAAAGACCCAAAACTCTTCGCCAGTGGCTGGGTCCAATGCTGCCACTTGTCCATGATTGGTGGCTTGGTAGACAACGCCATTAACCATGAGTGGCGTTGCCCGGTAGTCGCCGGTGAAGTACAACAGATCATCTGGCACACGATAGTCTGCTGATTCCCAGCGCCAAGCAATTTCGAGTTCTGTAAAATTATCAGCATTGATTTGATCTAAGGCTGCATATTTTGATGAGGAGTGATCAGCTCCGTGACTAGTCCATTGACCGGTCGGTTGATTCAGTGGTTCACGGGCTTCTTGATCATCGGTGTCAGAATTGCAAGCCGCTAACAGTAAGATTGAGGTTACAAGAATTAAGTTTGAAGTTCGTTGTGTATTCTTCATAGTTAGATTCCTTTATTTATAGATTACTCACTCACCCAGGAAAGTGTGCGACTGAGTCGAGATCGTCTTTTTGGTCATTAGTGGCTTTTGTATCGTTATATAACTTAATACAGTAAATTGCAGTGAAAAGCTTACTACAAGGGAAGTGGCCAAATCAGTATAGAAGCTTAATAATAGCTCCGGGGTTTTGAACATAGATTCTACGATACCGGCAACACATGCCATAGCCAGGCAATTTTTCCTGAGTTTTTTGATTTCGTCACAATTTAGGGATAAGGGCTAGAATATGCGTAGCCACAAATACTTGAAAAATCCTGTCGGATAAAAATATAGATGTTTTGGTCAAATGTTAGTCTGCCATTGCTGTTGAGCGATTTAAATCTTTGTCCAAATATAGGTGAGTTATTCTCTAAATTTAGTGCGTAACATTTTCGTTCAAGAACTGAAAAATTCGACCATAGATTCTGAGCATTTCATTGGCAGGAAATCCACCATGACCACCATTGGGGATGGTCACCAATTCATTGGTGACCTCTGTCTGGTCTAATAGACTGTGTAGTTGCACTGCATGATCGTAGGGTACGGTTGGATCAGCATCACCGTGAATTGTAATAATTGGTGGCAGTTCAGAATTAACAAAATTGAGAGGAGAGATGCGTGCGGCAATTTCATTGCGATCTGGCATGGAGCTCATCCAACGTACGGCATAGGATTTCTGATTCTCACCATCGAGTAGGTCGGCAACATCAGTAATGCCATACCAATTTACAATTGCAGCGACCTTGGGAGATTCGCTCCCCAAGCACTGCCTGCCTAGGTCACTATCTGCTGGTAACATTCCTGTTACAAGAGCTAGGTGCCCCCCGGCTGAATTTCCTGACACAACTAGACGGTCTTTATCAAAGCCATATTCCTCGGCATTCCTTGCCACCCAGCGCAATGCACAAAGACTGTCTTCTACCGCAGCCGGGGCCAATGAAACATTTCCTAGACGGTACTGTACATTCACCGCTGACCAGCCCTGCTCGAGATAAGGAAGTATTCGCAGCACGTTAGCCTCTTTCGAGCCACGAACCCAACCACCACCATGATAGTAAATGAATGTAGGAGCAGGCCCGTCGTTATCGCGTGACTGATAAACATCAATCTTTAGCTCGATACCGTTAGCTTGCTGATAGGTTATATTAGGAATGACTCGAAAATCATTCTGAACTGTTGCTGTCCAGGAGGCGCGGTCCGAGAGCTGTGCTAATAAAACTTGGCTCGGTAAGAAAGTAAGGCTTAGTAATAGAAATAAAGCTGAATTCTTATTGAGCATGGGACTCTCCTTTTTATTCTATGTTAACTGATTCTCTATTCAGTTAGCTTTATGTTTAGAGCGAAGCATTTATATTAAGTCTATAGGAATGCTTCCGCACTTTACTGTGAATGAACTAGAATATCATGGAATTTCCAATGGAATCACCGAAGTTTGGTTACTTGGTAGTTACTTTTTGATCTCGCTATACCAGTTTTAAACTTGAAATTTCCCCGTAGTAGTAGCAATGTTACTAATGAAATTACTTTTAAAGTGTCATGCGAGCTGCGAAATGTTATTGGCTTTAAAGCCAAATTGTAAATCGCTTCGGCGGCAGCAGAGACTGTATCAAGACTGCTTCAGTGGAAATTTCTAACTGTGATCTAAATTAATCCAATTCAGGGAGGAGCGGTGAGTCTTTGCAATGCGTTGATACTTTTTTTAATAGCAAGCTAATTTACACCGAATTTACTACTACCGGGATTGGCAGTATTAATTCTGCTGATATCGCCAATTTGTTGTCCCTGAAGTTCTAAGAGTGTTGCGCATTTTCGTCGAGGGATTCGGCTTTCTAGCCTAATTTCCATACTACAATAGACTTTATCCCATTGCCCGACGGTCAAATTATAATTTTTGATTTCTAAATCACTCATTGAATTATAATTTATTCGTTGGGTATTGCAGGCATCGAGTACGAGCAATGCAGATACTAATATCAATCTTATACTCATCTTTGATTTCATGTTAATTTTAACAAGAGCTTTTAAATACTCTTCTTTAAGTTCTAATAAAGAGAATGTTTGTTAACACTATTGATCTAATTCTCATGATTATTACTCTCAACCCTCAATAGTAATATGTAGAACAGTAATTCTAATAGTTAAAAAGTACCCCGAATTTTTATTCCATACTGCTCACCTGCATGGCTGCAAGAATCTTCTATTTCGCTCAGAGTGCCTGTTCCAATTGTACCATTGATATAGCGTGTGCGAATTCTGCAACGAATAGATTCATGAATATTGGTTGCCTCGAAACGGTAAGTCAAACCGCCCCAGCCTTGCATCTCGACAAAAGCGACCAAAAAGTCATCGCTGTTGTAATCTTCGATTTTATCGATGTCATGAATTCTGCTGCCACCTTCGAAGCTACCGTTTACATTAACTCCATAATTAAGATTAAAGCGGATCAGGTCATGACGGAAGCCATATCGATATCTACCTCGGCCCTGACGAATAATTCGGCGTTCTATATCGAGAAAGGGGTCCGTAACATTTGAATCTTCAACGTCTACGCGAGAAGTGACTAGTAGTTGTGGAAGATCAAATATTCCTAAACGTAAACTTGCGTCAATGCTGCCACCAAAGCGCTCGCCATCACCAAGGTTACCGTTCGCAGATATAATTGCTGTTGTAGTAGAAACATCAATCTTGTCAATTACATCTTCAAGGTCATGATAGAAGAGGTTGGTATTAAGTACGCCATTTTCATTATTGAAACGATATTCAAGATTTAAATCATACCTCCAAGATTGCTCCTGTCTGAGATCGGGATTACCAGCTACGGCATTTTGATCATCATCTAAGGTATTAATATTAGTTGTAAAATCGTTGAAGCTTAATTGAGCAACGTCTTTTTCGACGGTAGCACGGAATTGCAATGATGGAGTGATATCGAATCGATAATCTAATTTTGGCCGGACAAAGTCAAAGTCGCGTTTCTTTTTGATGTCTCCAGATTGTTTTATCTCGGATTGTTCAACAATGAGTGTGCTCTCTAAAGACATTCGACTATTGATTTGCCAATTATGAACCACAAAGCCTTCAAGTCGAATTTCCTCAACGGTAGCATTTGAATTGGTGATCGGCGTTAAGCCTCCAAATTCGGTTGATACAGCCCCTGAGGATGTTGGAAGGCCAAGCTTTAGTTCAGAGTCGAGGATGGTTTGAGCGCGCTCAATTCCAAATTCAAGATCTTGTGTTTGACTGAGGTTCATCGAATAGGAGCTGCGAAGGATTCTTTCTTGATAGCGATTAAAATTACCTAGGTAGAGGTCTTTACTACTGTCGTTATCGATATCAAACCTTTCTCTTAATCGATCATCTTCCTTACGATTTACAATAAAAAGAGATTTCCATCGGTTGCCGCTGGTGAAAGTGTGTTCGTAGTCTCCCCCGATTTCCCAGAAGTCAGACTTGGAGCCGATGTCATCATATTGTAAATTTATGCTCGAAGGTGAGGTTAAAAAATTGGTAACTCTTCGTCTTTCATCTACTGGAGCATCACTTTGATTGAATTGGGCATTGAAATGAACGAGGTCATTGTTAGAAAACTGATAGCCTAGGTTTGTACTCAGGGTGAGAGGTTGTTGATCCGTAGTCTGGTCTCTGTTGATCATGTCGTTGCTTGAGCCATCTGCCAAAATGCTAGTTTCAAACCCTTTTCTGTATTCCCAACGAGTTGAGGTCTCAGCACTAAGCAAGTAATCGAATGCTCCTTGTTGCCCGCTAAGTGAAATTTTGGCGCCAGGTTTTACCTCACCATCATGAAATTGGTCGGTGCTGATTTCATAAGCAACAGAAGAACGGGATTCGGATTCGGTAAGTACTATATTGATAACTTGGTTACCCCCACGGACGTCTAGATTACCGGAGGTGCCACGAATGATTTCAATTCTTTCGACTTGATTAGCAGGAATACGGCTAAGTTGGCTATTTCCTTCATTTTCTTTGCCGGTAATTCGTCGGCCATTAATCATAATTTGATCGCCGCCTAAGCCCAGCCCACGCCTGTCTGAGCCCTGTGAACTGCCAGGACCACTTGCTTGAGAGTCTGCAGCTCGGGCCATATTGATGCCCGGTATTCGATCCAACATATCACTCACTGAGAATGGTTCATACTGTTCGAAATAGACTGCAGGGTAGGTCACAGTTGAGCTGTCATCAGCTGTTTGGGCTAGCACAATCGATGATTTCAGCAAAGTTAAAGCCGAGATTGTCACTATAAGAGAAGTCCGTGATTTGTATCGCTCAATCATTTGTATTATTCCAAAGGATAAAAATTGCCGACGTGATCTGAGACTGAAGTGACAATAATTCATCTCAACAACATAAGAGACTTATTGTCACAGCTTGTTCACATCAAGGAGAGGTAGTTCACATCGAGCAGGGGCTAATTATGTACTTAAGTAGCGGTCAAGTGATTCAAAGATTGACAAAAATATGTGACATTTTGTAATGCGTAAAGGATTGTATATATTGATCTTAATCTTGATCGTTCCATAAATTATGGAGCAATAGTTTCACGGACCGGTAGTCTCATTTTTTGACGTGATATGTATGCAGCTAATATGCTTTTCAGATGCATCCATAAGCAATCAGATAAAGAATTTCGGCATCATTGATATTCAGAATAACGCTCTCAGACGTTTTCGATGATTGAAACTGATTCGGGGTCAACAACATGCCCGATTTTTAAAATGATATGTGCTCGCGGATAATAAGTAATCTTATTAATCTATTGGGATGTTATTGGGATTTCGTCCAGAAATGAAGTGTCACTGGTGAGATCGTTATCACCAGTGGCAAATTCGTTTGATTTTAGAATGAAAGCGAGAATATCTGCATAGACCTTTTGAGTCAAAATGCCGGGTCGATCAGTTGGCATTTCTGTGCTCATTTTTGTGTAAAGATCACCTAATGATTTTCCTTCCCAGATAAACATGAAACTTAGACCAAGCAAGCTGGGAGAATTACTATTGCCTCTTAAGTCGACAGAATGGCAAGAAGCGCAGTTGGCGCTGTAAGCTTCGGCGCCACGGGCTGCTTGTGCATCGCTAAAAATACCATCGTGGATTGGGCTCGTGGACTGTGCTGAGCTGAAATTCGAGATGGTAAAAGCCATGGCTAGGAGAGTGCCAGTTTTCACTAACCTTATTGAGAATATTTTCTGTATTTTAGTTTTGAGGTAGGGCAAATACATTCATCGAGTTTCCATTTCTGGGTGTTTTTAATTCAGGAGCTAAATCCCTTGGGAGCATACCTGACCAACTTGCGCCGCCGACGCCGGCAGGGAGAGCGACATATTGTCGGCCGTCAACTTCGTAGCTAATAGGGAATCCTTGTGCTGACGTTGTTACTCTTGTTTGCCAGAGAATATCTCCATTTTCTGCATTAAACGCAAACATGTTTCTGTTCCAATCACCAGCAAACATTAAACCTCCGGCTGTTGTGAGTGTGGCACTGTTAATCGGTGCGCGTGAACGGTAGCGCCACTTCACTTCACCACTGGGGACATCTAAAACCAGTATTTCACCCAAATTGTCATCCGAGGCAGGGTGAGGGTAGTTTATTCGCCGCACGGGTCCGGTACCTCCTCCGCCCAATACTTGTTCTGTTGGGCCAAAGGTCGCTAATTCACAATTAAGTGCTATTGGAATATATAAGGCGCTGGTTTGTGGTGAATAAGACATAGCACGCCAGCTTTTAAAACCAGACGTGCTGGGACACATATCTATTTGCTGACCGATTCTTGGCATCATGCCATCACGATAGTTAACTTGTCCGGATGTTGGGTTAATGTTGACAATGGTCTGATAGCCGATGTCAGTAGCCTTTATTATTTCGCCTGTAGAGCGATCGAGCTGCCAAAGAATTCCGAGCTTGCCCATTTTGAAAAGACTTGGACGTCCACCAACATCAATAAGGATTGTCTCAAATACTTCATCCATGTCATGAGTTTCCGCGGGAAGATGCTGGTAGTACCACTTCATTTCACCGGTTTGTGGGTTTAATGCAAGGGTTGAGTTGGTGTAGAGGGCTTCGCCATCAGTCCCGCGCACTGCGCTGGCCCAAGGTTTTGCTTGAGATGTTCCCATAAAGACTAGATTGGTTTGCGGATCGTAGCTCCCAGCAACCCAAGAGTCAGAGCCGGCTCTGAACTGCAGAGGCAGATCACCCCAGCTGTCGCCGCCAGGAGATCCGGGTCGAGCGACGGTATCCGTGCGCCACAGCTCCTCGCCAGTATTTGGATTATGTCCGGTTATAAAACAAACATCGTTCTTATAACGTTCACAACCCGTGATTCCAGTAACCAGAACGCCATTTGCAACAATTGGCCCTGCTGTATAAAAATATCCTAGAGCAGGGTCAGCAGTGGCTGACTCCCAGGCTAATCTGCCTGTACGTGCGTCGATTCCAACGATGCTAGCATTTTCTGTAGCGGCGTAAATCATATCGCCATAGATAGCGATATTCTTTTGAACTCCACGACCCACCCCTGCATAGGCTGTCGCGGGCATTGCCGCGCTACCAAGTTGCACAGAGCCTATGGCGACAGCGCCGGAACCTTCAACAATCGGCGTAATTCCCGGACGGTATTCCCAAATAAGATCGCCAGAGGACGCATCCAGCGCCTGGATGACACCACGTGGACCAGGAAGAAACATAACACCATTATGTATAAGGGGTGCGGTTTGACCGGCACCGGTATCATCCATTGCCCAGGACCAGACCAATTGCAGCTCATTAACGTTGCCTGTGTTTATTTGATCTAACTCGCTGTAACCCCAGCTATTGGGCTGCCCACGCCAGCTTAACCAGTCACCGGATGGAGGGCTTTGCAAAAGCTCATCGGTAACGGTTTCATAGTCTAGAATTTGTGCGAGGGTACTACTAACAGCTACCGCAGAACTTGCAGCGACAAGCAGCTTCAGTATGGAGGCGAAACGATGATCATTAGTCATAAGTTCAGATGTCGGTGTTGTCAGTGATTGCCAAAGAGAATAAACAGTCTTGGATAGAGAGTCTAGGTTTGGAGTCGAGCTATACTAAGAAGATTTTGACTTGTTTCCTAGCCCTATAGCAGGGTAAGGCTTTTCAATTAGGGTAAATACCGCGAGTAAACACGGTATCTGTATACTGTTTAATTTATGATTCCTAACTAGTCTATCACCCACCATTATCATGAATATTTTTGCAACCTGTACAAACAGGTATTAGGCCTTCTAAATTTTCAAAGATCGATTTCGTTTCATCTTAAAGATGATCACTCTTTTCTGCGCCGATTTTAAGTTTGACCCACTCCATCAACTAGGCGAGCTAGAGGGGTATCACTCAATGCTGATGCATGTTTTGTCAATTAACCAAAATCTTTTTTAACAACTATCCCTAAAATTTGCTAGAGATTCGACTCTTTAAGTCGTAGTTATTCTTCGAATTCTAGTTCGTGCAGAATTTTCTCAGAAAGTTAAGCCGTTGGAACCACTGCGGCTGCCTCTCTGGGATTGCTCTGTTACAGATGATTTATCATAAGACACAATTTATTGAATTAACGGCCCTAATTCGCATGTACTCATACAGATTTATTTGTTTAAATACCAAGCACTTAGGCTTTTCCAACCCAGTAACTATTTAGTGATTCTGGGCTAATGGATAGCGAAGCCTTCAAGAGTTCTGAATTGGACAATAAAAAGGATAATAAGAATGCCAGGCAGTAGTTGGTTATCTCGAAGATTCCGAATAATTGTTCTCTATTTTTTCTCACTCAGCTCCTTGTTTCTCGCTGTTCCCTTTGCTTACGGTCAGGTTGATTTGATTGAAGTGGATATTGAGCTAATGAATGAGCTCATGCCGGATGCGACTCATTTTTCTGAGAAAGCGGGAGAACCGCCGGTATATAGTGCATTTCGATCTGATCCAAATAATGCTGAGCCAGAGTTGATAGGTTACTTATTTGAAACAACTGACTTGCCACCGGAAGAAGTTGGCTACAGCGCGCCAATTGACGTTTTAGTAGGTATAGATTTGACCGGAATGCTCACCGGCATCAAGGTTCTCTATTATCGCGAATCCTATAAAAGTATCCGCGGCGATTTTATCAATTCTGAACGCTTCCCCAATCAGTTTGAAGAAAAAAACATTATCGAAGGCTTTCGTGTAGGTAGGGATGTTGATGGAATCTCGCGGGCCACAATCACTAGTTGGGCTGTTTCCCGAGGCGTCAGAAATGCCGCGCGTCGCGTGGCAGAGGCCTATCTGAGTGACTCCGACTATGTGAATGCCACTAACAGTGATGCCATAGCATTGCGGCTTCTGGCCGAACAAAGCTGGGATGACATGTTGGAAAACGGCATGGTGAAACAGATGGATATTGATTTATCTGATGGGACTGAGTTGCGTTTGTCTCTCGCTTTCATGGGGCATGATGGTTTGGGAGATTTACTAGTCGGTAGTAATGATTATTCACGAGCAGACAGAGAAGCCAGTAATCGGGTTAAAGATGGCAACATGGTTCTTGTGGGTATTGATGGCGATGCGTCCCAACCGTTTCGTCAGGAAAGGTTGGCGATAGAGCAGGGTAATAGTGTCTATCAAATTGAACGCCGTCGTTTTGTTTATGTTGGTTCTGCTGACGATGGCAAGATAGCCGGAAGAGTTCGTTTTGCTGGCGCCATGGTTTTGGACCCATCGACGGATATTTCTCAGCCGTTCAATATCCTTTATAACGTTAGTGATACCTTGGCGAATTCTAACTACATCAAAACAGTGGAATATTCGGTCCCACCGATACCCTTAGCTTTAGCTCAGGGTAATCCGGTACCAGCTGATCTCTTGCCTATTCCTGATGATGATGCGGAGAACTACGGAGAGGAAGGAGTATGGGCAAGCCTGATAAATAACGCGCCTTGGGCAGAGGTCTTTGCCTTACTGGTGTTGTTTGCTTTGGTAATGACTGCATTCCTGCGCAAGAGTTCAACTATTCGCTGGGCTGCCCTAACTATGACGCTGTTCTATTTAGGGTGGATGGATGGTGGCTTCGTTTCAGTTTCTCATATCACCAACGGAATTAAATTGGGCCCATCGATGTTTCTTAACGACTTGCCATTGTTGCTCATTATAATTTTCACAATAGTGACCACCTTGTTTTGGGGGCGCGTATTTTGTTCTTCACTCTGTCCCTTCGGTGCTTTACAGGACTTTATTGCACACTTTGTACCCAAGCGATTCCAAAAAGAACTACCACAGGCGATGCATGACAAAGCGATTTACATAAAGTATGGGGTATTGGCTTTTCTGGTTCTCATGGCGATTTTCTATAGTGAACTGAGTCTATTCCAGTATTTTGAACCTTTCGGTACGGTTTTCTATATCAGTCGTTCGGCGGTTCTGTGGGGGATACTTGTGGTTATCTTGCTGGCTTCTACTGTCGTAAAACGGGCTTATTGCCGCTACGCTTGCCCATTGGGCGCAGCTTTAGGCGTTGCTTCCTTTCTTTCGCCTTGGAAGATAGAGCGAGTGCAGCAATGCCAAGTTTGTAAAGTCTGCGAGCATGCTTGTCCTACAGGAGCTATCCATGGACACGTGATCGATTTTAAAGAGTGTGTACGTTGCGATATCTGCGAAAGCAAACTAATCACCAAGGCCGGAGTCTGTAAACACACGGTTGAAGAAGTAAGTTCGAGACATAAGACGTGGACACCGATTGCGGTCGGTTAGTAGTCCTGAAAAGGATAGTATGAACAGGTAATTGAGCAACAATTTACATCGTTTCTTATTATCTCGAATTTAGTTGCGTTTTTTTTACGAAAGGTCTTCCTTAAACGTTACCGACTAATAAAACTAATCGGCGTCATTCGCTCGGCCAGCGCTAAGAATGTTCGGTATAGCATAGTTGCCCTCATGGCAGGCATATTCATACATAATGTATTCATCATCCTGAGTGAGAGGCATTGTGATGGTAAATGGCTGGGTATAGTTTTCTGGATCAGTAACCCTAGCTTCCCACATAATTGTGCCCTCACTCACTCTAGTGAAACGTTCAACAACATGTAGGTCTTCAGATACTGGAATACCTTTTAGCCTGCCACCGGCACCACTGCTGGCAATCATTCCGCGATCGTTATAATTAGTTGTTTCGACAACTAAAGTATCGCCTTCCCAGTGAGCGACAGAATCACCCATCCAAAGTTTAACTTTGGAATCGATGTGTGCGTCTTTCTTAAGAGGAATTACACGAACATCGTGAATCATTTCGTGAATAATGGTGAAGGAATCTTCAGTCTGGATGAAGCGGTAGGCGTTGTTGTAGCCTGCTGGCAGCATCGAGCCTGGTACGCCGCGAGTTATGCATCGATCCCAAACAGTATGGTGAATATAATGATTTTCTACGTTAGCAAAACCATAGTCTCTTCTTGCGGCGGCTTCCTCTCGAATGGGGGCTCTACCATTGGCTGGTTCGACGATCATTGAGGTTTGGCCAGTAGAAAGTACTGTGTCTCCAGAATCCATCCAAATTTGATTATAGCCACCGATATTGCCGCCAACTTCGACGACGATATTGTTATCAGAAAATTCTCTGCGTTCAGCAGTTCCTGCTTCCATAGAAGCGATTTCATCCTCAGAGAGGAATGCTCTTCCTTCCATAGATGCAGGGCGTTCGATTGGAGTAATGGTGTCGTTAGTCCACAAGCCTTGAAGATCAGGCTGGCCATCAACTGTTCTACCAACCACATAAGTTTGGGCAAATAACGGAGCAGCCAGCAGAGCCAGCGGAAGCGCAAGGAGTAGGCGCGGTTTCAATTGATCTGACCTAACTGTCTTCATCGAATTCTCCTCGTCGTATTGGGTTGTGCTCATGATATTTCTATTAATATCTTTTGGCTTTATTGAGAGCTCCTTACCGGCTGTTCTCACCTTCCGTTAACCAAGAAAAATCATCTTGGCTTTGATCCAGTAAATTTGCTCTTTCTCGGCGCAGCTTGTCATCATCTCGAGCAGCTTTTAAAACATCTGCTGGTAGCTCGTCGCCCACAACTATGCCTCGAGGTGTGGTTGGTGCGTAGTAGATTCGTGCATTGGCCATCTCATCAGTCGTTTCAGGGCCGTAGACAACATCTTTAGATGGGTCTGGGTTGAAACGGTTGTTTGATGAATTGTCGAACCACCAGCTCATATGCATGGTGGAGCCAGCTGGAACAAATTTTGGTTCATTGTATTCGTAAAGGAACTGCCAATTAAAGTCGTAGTCTGGCACCCACAAAAGAACTTCTCGCTCGCCGTCTGGATACTCCAATTCATAACGCATAGCTTTGCCGCGGTAATGCATATGAGGGCCCATGGAGAGAAGATAGATATCTTCCTCGACTTCAAAAGAGTTGTTCACCTCGTAATTAGGATCGCCAGCAGGAATCGTCCAGCCCCGGTGTGGAAGCAGGTTAGTTTCAACTACGTGGTCAATCACGTCGCCATCGTCGTAGAATACAAAGCCAGCTTTGGTTAGGTCAGTCACGGCTGTACCTTCGCCTGGGTCCTTGTGGTAGTGAATATTGGCAGTTATGAATGGGTCTTCAGGCAGGAGTACTCCCCAGCCTTCAGGATAGGTAAATGGTCCCCGTCCTGGGACTCCTACACCCATGTGGCTTGAAACTATATGATGTACCCACGATCCGCCCGGCGCTAATTCGGCTTTAGCAATCCACTTTGGTTCAGAATGTGCGCCTTCAGGAACTGGGAATTGGACTGTTGGTTGCCAGTCCATAATGCTGTCTTCAACGTAGACGGGGCGTTCAAATTCAACAACTAAGTCTGGATCGCCAATCCACCAGCCTGACTCGGGTAGGACAGTGCCTCCGCCGCTGGCTATGAGACCATCTTTATCAGCTACGTCTCCCGGATCACCTTCTAGTGAGCCGCCATCAACCCAAGCGATAAGTAAATCTAATTCTTTCTGGTTGATGTAGCGTTCATCCTTGAATTCGCCGCGATGCCGTTCATGGGCACCCCAAGGAGGCATATATCCAGTGATCAGAGCATTCTTGATCATGGGAGACCAAATTCGTGCTTGATCGTAGTCGAGCAGGGACATAGGCGCTGAAATTCCGCCGACTTTTGGACCTTCAGGTTGGTGGCAGGCCACGCAATTTTTCTCAAACACCGGTAGGGCATCTGCATAGAACGTGGGAGCCGCATCTTGAGCAGTCGCTGAGGCCGAAACAGCTAGTGCTAAAGAGCCCATCAGTGTTGCGAATAGTTGCTTTGTGGGGAGCTTCATTTTATTACCCAAAGGTTTATTTTTGTTAATCGGAAAGACTAATGCTAATTGGTTGATTTGTCTAATAGTTATGCTGGTATATTTGTTCAATTTTGGGGCTCAAGAACTGAATAATTCTGAGTTTTGAAGTGGAAAATACAAAGTAATAGAGGCAATGAGGCTAATTAAAGTTTAGTCCCAGAGTGCTCTCTTCCTTCAAGCGGAGTTATTTATGCTACTCCTCTAAGGAAGTGAAGTTAGAGTTTTGACTTCAATGCCTCGACGACTTTCGTCATTGAAATGTAACCCCTAAATATTAAAGGACGCATTCCAAAACAGAGAGCTTTGTACATGAAAAGTTGGAACTGTGCTTTTTATTGCCATTTCCACCGGTTTCTACAAGAAATTTAGTAACTGCAGAGGCGATGAATTGAAATTGATCGACTCTGTTTTCGTTCTAGAATTGAGCTATTATCTTAAGTGATTTTCAAATCTACACTACAACTAATTAAAGTAAATAACAGGTATTTACTAAGGGATTTTTCTAGATGAAATTACTAGCCGCGCTATTTGGAGTGTGCCTTCTACTCGAGGCATCTACTAGTATTGGGCAAACAGAAGAGGTAATCCGCTACGAATGGGATCTGACGGAAATCTATCCCACGATTGCTGAATGGGAAGATGCTTTGGAAGCAGTTAATAGAGAGATCGAAGATCTGGAGAAGTATAAAGGTACGCTTGGCAATAGTGCCCAGACGATGCTTGCAGGCTTTAAGAAGTATTCCAAATTGAATAAAGAATCTGCTCGAGTCTATGTATATACCAGTCTGGGCCGCGACGCAGATCAGCGAGAGCCAAAAGCGCAAGCTAGATTTGGGCTGGCGCGACAAATGTTTAATAACTTGAATGAGGCAACATCCTGGATTAGTCCTGAGCTACTGAGTATTGGTGAAGATCGAATTAGTCAGTTCTTCGGGGAAGAGTCAGCACTCGCAGATTTTGAATTTATTTTCCGAGACACGCTACGCAATGCTCCCCATACATTGGATGAAAGAACCGAGGCAGTTCTTGCACAAGCCGGTATGATTCTCTCTGCACCGCAGCAAATTTATGGCAATTACGCTAACGCTGATATCCCCTGGCCAACTATCACTTTAAGTGAGGGGACGGAAGTTACCCTGAGTCAGGCCGGTTATGGTTTGTGGCGTGCAGCACCAATTCGGGATGATCGCAAATTAGTGTTCGATACTTTCTGGTCGACTTGGGACCAGTTTGCCGATGGTATGGGTGCAACTCTTGCTGCTGAAGTGCAGTCCAATGTGTTTTCAGCTCGAGTAAGAAATCATGATGGAGTGTTGGCCAGCAATTTGTTTAATGATGGCCTGCCGCCTGAAATTTATACTCAGCTTGTGGCGCAGGTAAATAAATCCTTGCCGGTGTTTCATCGCTACCTTTCTCTGCGTGGAAGAATGCTGGGAATTGAGGATCTCCGCTATTACGATATTTACCCACCATTGGTAGAAGTTGATACGGGGGTGTTTGACCTTAATCGTTCTGAAGAAATAACTCTCGAAGCACTTAGACCATTTGGTAAAACTTATCTCGATTTGTTAGCTTTCGGACTATCTCAAGATTGGATGCATAGTCATCCTCAGCCAGGCAAACGTTCTGGTGCCTACATGAATGGCTCGATTTATGATGTCCACCCGTATGTATTGTTGAACCACAATGATGACTACGAATCCATGTCCACCTTCGCTCATGAATGGGGCCATGCGGTTCATTCTTTGCTCTCTAATACCAATAATCCCTATGAGACTGCAGGTTATTCCACTTTTACTGCAGAGATGGCGTCAACAATTAATGAAATTCTATTGCAGGAATACATGATTGAAAATGCTCGTAGCGATGAAGAGAAATTATTTTATCTTGGCGGAGCTTTGGAACAGATTCGTGGCACCTTCTTCCGGCAAACGATGTTTGCAGAGTTTGAGCAGGCAATCCATGAAGCAGCCGAAAATGGCCAGCCTCTTACCGGGCCGAAATTTACTGAAATCTACGCAGAACTATTAAAGCGTTATCACGGTCATGATCAAGGAGTGCTTACTATTGACGATGCCTATGCTGTGGAATGGGCATTTATTCCCCATTTCTATTTAGATTTTTACGTTTTTCAGTATGCGACATCAATCAGCGGGGCTGCGTGGTTTGCCGAGCAGTTTCTTGCAGGAGATGATGAAGTGCGTGATGCGTTTATTCGCGTGTTGAGTGCTGGCGGGTCCGACTATCCTCACAATATATTACTGAATGAAGCTGGCTTGGATATGACCCAACCTGAAGCCTATGAGCCCGTGTTACGAAGAATGTCTTCTCTAATGGATAGAATCGAAGCGCTATTGTAGATGCCTTTCATAGTAAATGAGGAAGGGCTAACTTAATTAGCTTCTAATGGAAGAAGTTCAATTTTGCGAAACTGCGTTGGATGGCTTTCTGCTTGTAGTGCCACGTATCCTTCTTTAAGAGTTAGTGACGCGCCTTTTTCCAGCAATGCCTGAGCGTCCGCGTCTCGATCATCGAGTTGGATGCCGGTCAATTCAAAAACCTTTTCACCATTTATTCGATGAATTAAGGTTTCGCTACCTCTAACCTCAATCTCCACAGTTACCCATTGGTCTCCGTGGAAAGTACCGGAGTTTGAGTTGGTGCAATGCTGAAGAATAAGCTTTCCCGCCATCATCATATTGGTCCCGGGCGTACAAACATTAAGGTTAGTGCGATGATCTCTTCCATTGCCGCCCAATAATTGGGATTCTATGGAGGCAGGAAATTCCTGGTTAACGGTCATAGTTCGTGGGTCTTGGCTGTGCAACATCAAGCCATTGTTACGATAGGCCCAGCTCGGGCCATTAGTTACCTGTTCGCCAGTGAAACGATATTCCACTCGTAAGAGGTAGTGAGAGAAAACTTGATCATAAAATAGATGACCAAACTCACCATTAAAATTTTCCCAGTTGTCATAGGAAACAGTTAGAAGCCCATCTTCAACTAGGAAGGTATCGCGAAAATTTATGCCTAAGTTCTGCCCAGTAAACTTAATTAGCCAATTATCAAGGTTTTCACCATTGAATAAATCAATCCATTCGCCTTCCTGAGCATTCGCTGATGGCAGCAGGTATATCGCTGAGATTATAAGGTAAAACAGCAACGTGCTGGATTGTTTAACTATTTGATTTGTTAACTGGAGAGAATAGGACATTTGCTTTTCACTTAGATAAATAATTAAAAAACCCCTAACTTTTTTAGCAAAGGAATCGGGACTCTTTGTCAGAATTAAAAGAGTTTAGTCAGAATAGCTTTCGCTAGCCTTCGGGTGGGCATATAGCCATTCCACAACCTGTGAACTAAAAGTTTCCGAGACTCTTGGTACGTGAGAGCCGTCTTTAATTGTCCAAAGTTCGGCTGAGCCTCCAGCATCACATCCTATTTCAAACAGTATAACTTCCGACTCATGCCCATCCAAACTTGACTCGAGATCTCGCAGTTCGCGTCCAGCGCCTTCTGTAGAACACCCATTGTAAGTTGCCCATTGGGTAACCGTTTCCATAGCGCTGGGATAACTATTGTCTTGAATATCACCACCCTCATAAACAATTGTTGTGTCGTTAGTGCCATGAATTTGTAGGACGTGTATTGGGTTACCAGGCGCATCTCGGGTTTCATAGTGGCTGGCTCCAGCAAGACTCGCAATTGCGGCGATGTCATTTGAATGTAGGTAAGCCATTTGGTAAGACATGAAGCCACCATTGGAATGACCAACAAGATAAACCCTGCTCGAGTCTACGTTGTATTCATCCTTCATCTTGTTGATGATGCCGTGAATGTAATCTGAGTCGCCGTTATCCGCCCCAGAGAAATCGCAGCAGGCATCGGTAGCATTCCAAAATCTAGCGCGGCGACCGCTGGCTTCTTGGTCGCCATCAGGCGCAACAAAAAGAAAACCATAGCGATCGGCAACTCGGCTAAAGCCTAGATAAGAATCCTGGCCAGCTCCAGTGCTGCCGTACCCATGTAATAATACGATGAGTGGTGTCGGTGTTTCAGAAGAATAATTTTCTGGAACAGTTACGGGTAAGTCGCCACGACCAAAATCAATTGATTGTGCAGTTGCCACACCACTGGCAAGCATAACCAAAGCACCCAGTAGCAGAGTTTTAAGTTTTAACATAGTAGTTCCTTATCGGTTTGCTAATTAATAGTTTATCTATTCGCCAAAGTATTAGAAGTAGTTTGTTCATTAAAGCAATTATTATAGAACGTGCAGATATTGTTATATATCTAGCTAGTAGAAACATAGCTATCTATGGACTAGATAGCCATTATTTCCACATAATTTTTCAGGGAGTTAGAATGATTTTTCCTGTAGTTTCTCTGCCTTCCAGAGCGCTGTGTGCTTCGCGAACTTCCGACAATGGAAAAAAATGTTCGATTCGTAGATCTAGTTTGCTTTCCCTAACCCACTCAAATACATCGCCACTGCGCCAGTCTAGCGCTTCGCGATCTGCGGTATAAGAAAACAGAGTGGGGCGAGTTAAGAAAAGTGAACCTTTAGCCCCCAGTGATGCTGGATTAAATTCTGTTACCGGACCGCTGGCATTGCCATAGAGCACCATATAACCCAGCGGTTGTAAGCAGTTTATACTTTTTTCGAAAGTAGTTTTGCCTACAGAATCGTAAACAACGTTGACTCCTTTACTTTCAGTAATGCGTTTTACTTCGGCTTCGAAATCTTGCTCCGAATAAAGGATTACCTCATCAGCACCTGCTCCTTTGGCAAGCTCTGCTTTTTCTTCGGTGGATACTGTTGCGATAACGAAAGCACCAGCCATTTTTGCCATTTGCGTGAGCAATAGACCAACACCACCGGCGGCCGCGTGAATGAGGCAGCTGTCATTATTTTTGATCGGATAAGTGCTTTGACTCAAGTAATGCGCGGTGCATCCTTGCAGCATTGCAGCCGCTCCCTGAGCGAAAGACACACCATCAGGAATACGTACAAGCTTATCTTCCGTCACACTGGCATATTCTGCATACGATCCAGCAACACTGGTGTAAGCGACACGATCGCCTTTTTTGAATAGCGATACCTCCGCGCCAGTTTCCTCAACGGTACCTGCACCTTCCAAGCCTAGAGTAAGGGGAAGGGGGACAGGGTACAGTCCTGAACGTTGGTAAGTGTCTATAAAGTTGATGCCTGCCGCTGCAATTTTTACGAGAACGTCTGTTGGTCCAGGAGCAGGCAAATCTATATCTTCATAGGACATGACCTCAGGGCCACCGTATTCTTTGACTCTTACCGCTTTCATGGATACTTCCTTGGTTGAAAAACTGCTATTTATGGCAGAAATTGTTAATGCTGACAATTGGTAATACATGTAAGTCACCTCTAGACTGGCGGTGACTGCGGGTTTATTCTCTTTGGTTCTTCTGACAAACCGAAACAACAATAAAACTAGAGAACGAGGAATTCGCCATGTTCACTACTGATTTTAAGATTCAAGAATTCACAATAAGTAAACTTGCCGCGATTTTCGTGATCGCAGGCTCAATTTCGCTGATGGCTGGCTCCTCTTATGGACAGTCAGCTGCAGCCCAGGCTCGAATCGATCTGACCGAAGAGATGGTCAATGCGACGAACTCTTTCCTTTCTAATCTCAGTCAATTTCAGCGTAACAGTGCTAGCTATGAGTTTAATGATGAAGAGAGATTAAATTGGCATTTTATCCCACGGGATCGCAAAGGTGTTCCGTTTAAGAGTATGAATGATGCCCAAAAGCAGTCTGCCAGCGAACTTATACAAACTTTTTTTAGCGCCGAGGGTTACGCAAAAGCAGAAAACGTTCGTAGTTTGGAATTGGTACTGGCGGAGATAGAAGTAAATGGTCGTTTTGATCGCGACCCAGATCTCTATTTTATTACTGTTTTTGGCGAGCCTGGTTTGGAAAACGACTGGGCGCTGCGTTATGAAGGGCATCACTTGGCATTTAATTGGACTTTTATAGGTGGGCAGGGGGTATCCAGTTCTCCGCAGTTTTTTGGTAGTAATCCAGCAGAGGTAAGACAAGGCCCGAGAATAGGTACAAGAGTTCTCTCCACTGAAGAGGATCTTGCTCGCAGTCTGGTAATGTCGATGGATGTGATACAAGCTCGTAAGGCAATAATTAATGAAGAAGCGCCAAGTGATATTTTTACTGCGGCAGAGAAAGAAGTTGGACCGCTGGAATATTTAGGCCTCAGTTATTACTCCATGAATACTAATCAAAAAGCTATGTTGATGAGCCTTATCGAAGAATTGGCATCGTCCCAACCAAGGGCTATTGCTGATGAGCGCTTAAGTGTAATTCGTCAAAGTGGTTTGGCTGGTATCAAATTTTTGTGGATTGGCAGTACAGCTCGTGGCGAAGGTCATTATTTTCGCGTGCAGGGACCTGGATTTCTGATTGAATACGATAATACGCAAAACAATAATAATCATGTCCATTTGGTGTGGCGTGATTATATGGGTGATTTCGGCCGTGATCTGATTCGTATGCATTACGATGCGGTTGCATCAGAGCATGGATCTGGACATCGCCACTAAGTGATATTTCATCAAAAAACCACTCGAAGTTGAGAAGCAATTATGAATAATTTTCTGAAAGTTGGGCTGCTAGTACTCGGTGTTGGTGTTAGTGTATTTCTTCTGCTCGGTTCGGGCACTGAAATGGATAAATCATCGCAGCTTGTTGCGGTAGTGGAATCTAGTTCATCCGAAGCAGCTGCAGTAACATTATCTTCCGATGAAGTTGAAGAGTTGTCGCCTTTTGCCCAACCTCTAATCATAAGTACGCATGAGGTTCCCGAGATTCGAGTCGTGCCAGTTGCACTTGGTCTTGCCAATCCTTTTACCATGGCATTTAGGGACAATGGCGACATACTTATTACCGAAAGATACACTGGTAAATTGCGCATCGTTCGAGATGGTCGCTTGCTTGATCAAGATATTGGTGGCGTACCTGAAGTTTATGGGGAAATTTTCCGTGCTGGATTGATGGCGGTGGCCTTGCATCCGGATGATGATCAATTGGTTTATCTGACCTATCACAAGGCCGTGATGGTGGATGGAGAAGCAGAGCAGAAGGTTACTTTGGCGCGAGGCCGATTGATTGAAGATCAATTGACAGATGTCGAGGAGATATTTTCTGCTGCTGGTTATGATCGCAGTATCGCTGCCTCACAACTACTGTTTACACCTGATAATAAACTTATGATGTCTATCGGTGGTGCCTATGTTTACGCAGGTAGTGGCGATCTTGCGCAAGACCCTAGCAATCACTTTGGAAAATTACTCAGACTCAATTCAGACGGCTCTGTGCCTGAGGACAACCCCTTCGTTGAGAGTGGAGAATATTTGCCGGAAGTCTATTCGGTAGGGCACCGCAATCAAATTGGATTGTCTTTTCATCCAGAAACTGGTGATTTGTGGGCGACAGAAAATGGGCCTCAAGGTGGTGATGAAGCCAATATTATTCGCCCAGGGGAGAATTACGGTTGGCCTATAGTTTCCTATAGTAGACAGTATCGTGGTGACAGAGTGTCCGATCAGCCTTGGAGTAGCGAATTCGTTGATCCAGAAGTTCTATGGTGGCCCTCGATAGCGCCTTCAGGGCTGGCATTCTACAGTGGCGACAAAATTCCAAGCTGGCAGGGAAATATGTTTGTAGGTTCTATGATGGAAGGCAGAATTCCAGGCACTGGCCATATTGAGCGGGTGGTTTTCAACAGCCGTGGTGATGAAATACGACGGGAAGGTCTGTTAAGAGAGTTTGGACAGCGAGTCACAGGGATTACTCAAAGTCCTGATGGATATCTCTACGTATTGATTGATGAACCAAATGGTGCCCTATTGCGACTTGAAGAAGTCGTTCAGTAAACCATAGGCCAAGTATCAATTGTTAAGCAAAAATGAGGTAGTAATCGTCATGCAGTCAAAAGCGAATTTTGTGTTTATCGATCGGCGACTTAGGAAAGTTTATGGGATGCTTAAATATTTCTCAGCCGCTTTACTAAGCACACTAATTGTTGGACTTTTTTCAGGTCAAAGCATGGCGGCTAGTTTCGAAACCATCAGTACCGACAGTGGTATTTTTTCAGGTAGCAGATCTGCGCATCAGCCCGGGGTAAATGTTTTTAAAGGTATTGCCTATGCGGCGCCGCCAGTGCGTGATTTGCGCTGGGCGCCACCAGCCCCTGCCATTCCGTTTGCGGGTGTTCGACAAGCCAATAATATTGGTCCAGCTTGTTGGCAAATGCGAAATCCAGATAATTCTCTCTATGCAAGGGGAAACCTGCAGCGCTCTGAAGACTGTTTGTATCTCAATGTATTTAGTGGTGCACAAACCGAGTCAGCTTCATTGCCGGTGATGGTTTGGTTTCATGGCGGTGGCAACACGGCAGGTCATGGTGGCCCGTTAATTTTTGATGGTTCAAATCTAGCGGCTCGAGGTGCAGTAATTATTACTGCAAATTATCGCCTTGGTTCACTTGGTTATCTTGCACATCCTGCTTTAACAGCAGAGTCAGAGAATGACTCATCGGGAAACTATGGAATTCTTGATCAGGTTGAAGTATTAAAATGGGTGCAGAATAATATCACGAATTTTGGTGGAGACCCTGATCGGGTTACTATCTTTGGACAATCCGCAGGTGGCACGGATGTGTGCTTGCTTATGTCTTCGCCGCTCACTGAGGGAATGATTTCAGGTGTAATTGGCCAGTCCCCGGGGTGCATAAAATTAGATCGCCGACTTGATGAAGGGGAAAATTCAGCTCATGCGGGTGGCGAAGCTTTTGCCAGCCGACTAGGTGTTTCTGGCAATAGTTCAGCATCCCTGGCTGAACTTCGGTCCTTAGAT
Source organism: Gammaproteobacteria bacterium (assembly GCA_963854365.1). GTDB lineage: Bacteria > Pseudomonadota > Gammaproteobacteria > Pseudomonadales > Pseudohongiellaceae > UBA9145. Next base: position 11,485 of record CAWKZI010000001.1, on the reverse strand, counting down.
GCAGAAGTCGTTATCGCGACTCCCGGCGTAGGTGGCTCTACTATTATTGACGGATGGGTAATTCCTGATGCGCCCTATGACTTATTAGAATCGGGTAGACACAACAATATTCCGGTTATGGTCGGCGGCCTTGCTAATGAATATCATGGGTTGCAACACACAGCAGATGAAATTACTGAGCAGGCATTAGATGATTATTTGCAGGGCGCCTTCGGTGAGTCGGCAGGGAATATTAAGAGTGGCTATTTAGACTCGCTGGCAAGTTCTCCACTAGATGCTCGTAAGGACATTACTACGGACAATAGTTTTTTGCTCGCGGCAAGAATATGGGGACGGCTTGTTGCTGATCGCGGAAGCAATGCCTATGTGTATTTTTTTTCACGGGAAGCGCCCGTGTTTAGACTTTATATGCCAGAACAAACAGACCTTTATGGTGATGGTGGTCAGCGTCATTTTGGTGCCTACCATTCCGGTGACTTAGCTTATGTATTCGATAATCTTGATTTAGTAGGCGTTGGTTGGGACGATGATGATCGGCGCTTATCAAAACTTGTTGCGGATTATTGGATTAGTTTTGCTAGAGACGGCAACCCTAATGGTGATGGCTTGCCAAATTGGCCTAGCTATGACGCTCAATCTGATGTTGTCCAAATTCTCGATGCTACAATTCGAACTGAAGAGCATCCGAAAAAGGCCAACCTTGATCGCTTAGAGAAGCTCTATTTGGAATCCCGCTAGAAACAACAAGGAGAAAGCTCTTTGCGTACAGGCTTTGTTTGGCACGAAAAATACATGTGGCATGATACTGGCCCTGCTTTAGGGGTTTTGCCTTCAACAGGCGAGTTCGAGCCTTGGGTCCATTTCGAAAACCCGGAAACTAAGCGCCGGCTAAAAAACCTTCTTGACGCCTATAAATTTACTGATGCTTTGTTGCCGCTTGATCCTATGACCGCAACTAAAGCGCAATTGTTGCTAGTGCACACTCCTGAATATGTGGAAAAGATTCGTAAACTCAGTGCAGAAAACGGCGGCAATGCAGGAGAGCTGACCCCTTTTGGTTCTGGTAGTTATGAGATTGCTTTATTGGCAGTTGGTGGTTGCATTAGTGCCTGCGAGGCGGTCTTAGAAGGTAAGGTTCAGAATGCCTATGCCTTGGTTCGACCATGTGGACATCATGCTGAACCAGATCGCGGGCGAGGATTTTGCATTTTCTCTAACTTGGCTATCACTGCACGTGAATTGTTATTACGCGATGATGTGAACAAGGTAGCTGTCGTAGATTGGGACGTTCATCATGGCAACGGTACGGAAACAGTATTCTATGATGATCCTGATGTCCTAACAATTTCACTGCATGAAGATTCACTCTACCCCCACAATTCTGGGGCTGTTGAAGATTGTGGTGAAGGTGATGGGTTAGGTTTTAATATGAATATACCATTACCTCCAGGTAGTGGCGGTGGTGCTTATGATGCGGCAATGCGTAGAATAGTCCTCCCTGCTCTCGATCAATTTCAGCCAGATATCATCTTAGTCGCTTCTGGCTTAGATGGAAGTACTTGGGATCCTCTAGGCCATATGATGTTGCTCTCGTCTCACTATCGAGCAATGACTGAGCAATTACTTGCAGTAGCGGAAAATCTCTGCAAAGGGCGCCTAGTGATATGCCATGAGGGTGGATATTCAGCTGGCTATGTACCGTTTTGTGGCACAGCTATTATCGAAGCACTCTCTGGCGAGTTTAGTGGAATCGAAGATCCGTTTGCGAAATACGAATCAAAATGGCAAAAGATACAACCAAACCAAGAGCAGGCACTGCAGCAGGCGGAAGATATCGCTTTTGCCAGCTTTCAAAAAGCCTGCGCCGCCTGAAAAACTTGCAGTTGTCTTATGGCCGAGTCGACCGAAATTTGGGACCCAACTGTGTCGGAATAATTTCATAGGCGAGTTTGATCCAGTCACACAGAAGGGGGCGTGTGTCTCGCGGATCTATAACTTCTTCAACACCAAAAGCTTCGGCGGTTCTTAAAGGGGAGCGATATTTTTCGAGCATGCCCTCGAGTTCCCGGCGACGAGCATCTGGATCAGAAGCTGCTTCGATATCGCGCTTATAAGCTGCTTGAACGCCCCCTTCAATTGGTAGAGAGCCCCAATCTGCGGATGGCCAGGCGTAGCGAAGATTAAGGCCATCAGATTTGCCATGGCCGCCACCGGCGACTCCATAGCAGCGTCTAATAATTACCGCAAGCCAAGGAATTGAAGATTGGTAGATTGCCATAAGCGCGCGACTCCCTAAGCGCACGGTACCTTCTTCTTCGGCTTTTGTGCCGATAAGAAAACCCGGGTTGTCGACTAGGTTGAGTACAGGGATGTGGAAAGTGTCGCAAAGATCGACAAAGCGCATCATCTTTTCTGAAGCGCTAGCGTTAACTGCACCACCATGATGATAGGTATCATTAGCCATTACCCCTACCGAGTAACCATCTAATCTAGCTAGACCAACAACTAAGGCTTCACCATAATTAGGGCTGATCTCAAAAAATGAATCTTTGTCGACGACTGAATGAATAACCTCGCGTACTTGAAACATTTGACGGCGGTCTCTAGGAATGACGGAGAGTAAAGATTCATCTCTGCGATCTATAGGATCGTCAGTTTTAATCCTAGGAGACACTTGCCAAACATTTTGCGGAAGATAAGAAAGGAATTTTTTAATTGTGACGAAAGCTTCTTCTTCTGTATCAACCTCGTTGTCTACAGCTCCGCTGCCATTCGCATGAATTTGTGAGCCTCCTAAATCATTTTTGCTAACTGGTTTGCCGAAGCCCCGCTCGACTACTGGTGGCCCTGCAACAAACAATTGACTGGTTTCTTTTATCATTAATGAGAAATGTGAAATCGTGACTCGAACAGCCCCTAATCCAGCAACTGACCCCATGCAGGCGCAGACAACGGGAACATGTCCCATGAGTTGCATCGTGGTTTCGATTCCTTTCAATGCGGGTATGTAGGAGTGGCCAACCATCTCAAGAGTTTTAACGCTGCCACCGCCGCCGCTACCATCAACTAGTCGTACCAAGGGTAAGCGCATTTCTAGTGCATATTTTTCTCCATAGCCTGATTTGTTACCAACTTTGGCATCAGCGGCGCCACCTCTAACAGTGAAGTCATCTCCACCGATAACTACTCGACGTCCGTTCAAGTCTGCAGTGCCTAAAACAAAATTAGAAGGAGTGAAATCAGTTAACTTGCCATCGTCGTTATAAATTGCTTTTCCAGCGAGTGCTCCAATTTCATGGAATGAATCCTTGTCCACCAATAACTCGACGCGCTCGCGTACTGTTAATCTGCCATTATCGTGCTGCCGTTGAATTCGCTCTTCGCCGCCCATCCTTTTGGCTAGCTCTTCTCTGTGTCTCAATTCATCTATTTCTTTTTGCCAGGACATCTGCTTCTCCGTATTGGGGCGATAAAGGTAAATTAATCGAAGTGTAGGTGCAAGTTCAGAGGTTTTGCGCGCCGCATGAGGGCAGGTCCTTGTCGATTTACAAGGACCCGAGCGATTTGAGTTTATTGATGGTGCAGTTCCGCGATCGCAGCACTGTTAAGCAGGGTTTGCTATGGGACTCGACAACTAAAGTTTTCTGCCACATCAGTGCTGCCGCTGCCATTGTAAATCGCCTCGGCGGGATGGACGCATAAAGGTCGAGTTCGCACAGTTTCACCATCAATTACTTTTGAAGCCACAATCGATTCTGGAGCGATGTCACGCTCCACCCAATCTTCCAAGGCAGATAGTGCATCAAAACTATCAGGCCCAGGGCCGCCGCTACAATGAGCCATGCCTGGGACCATGAATAACCGATAAAAATCTTGTGTGGAATCAAGTGCTGCTTGATAGTTAGGCGCCTGAATATCATCGGCGATAATATCAACTACTTCTTCAAAATAGTTGATAGATGCAACAGGAGAGATATCTGGATCACTCCAGCCATGATAAACAATCAATTTGCTACCTTTATCTCGAAGCGCGCGCAGGTCTGGGTTGTCAGAATCCACAGCAGGTCCAACCTTTTCCAAGGCGTAGGCGAGGTCATTGTTAAAATCGAAGTCGCGGAAATTCCATTCAGGATCATTAAAGACAAACCAGCGAAAGAAGCCTTCCCCACCACGCCAGTGCAGTGACTTATAGGGCTCAGCTCCTGTCACCCAGGTAGACCAGCCGCCTCTAGCGGCTTCTCCGCCTGGAACCAGGCCGGGATAAATTACTTCGCCAGAAAAATCTTTTACTCCTGACCAAATCTTCTCAACTGCGGAAACTTGTTTAGGTGTTAAACAGGAATTGTTATCGATGCCAGCAGGGCAAGTAAGTGTGGCAGGCTCAAATTTACAAGCTAAAGGGTTTTGCAGGATGCCATCTTCTATGCCATCAATGGCGTCACAGGCATTATTCACCGCATTGCCCAGCGCCGTTAGCTTAGCCGGTTGAATCCATGCTTCTTCATCGCTTAGCATCGCTTGGGAATACCATAGGTGGGCGCCAGCATAGAACCGCGTCCAATCATTGGCTGGATCGCCAGCTATAATACCATCGAAATCATCAGGATATCGCTGTGCTTCCATCAGACCTTGTTGGCCGCCTTTGGAGCAGCCGACGTAATAGGAGTGGTTAGGAGGAGAGCGATAGAAAGCTTCTGTTACTTGTTTGGCGTTCACAGTTGTAAGGTGCAGAGAGCGGTGTCCGAAATCTTCTATTAGATCTTGTCTGCCCGAGGCCCAGGATGCGTCAAAAGGAATCGGCCCAGCCTTGTGACCGGTATCCGTGCTTGCAGTGGCATAACCACGACGCACGGCAGCAGCCATAGCACCATAGCTTATAGTTCCAGCCATTCCGCCGTTACCAACACCTTGGTATTTGCCATTCCACTCTGCCATGGGTAGCCAAACTTCGAAATTTATTGCTGGAGAAGATACTCCAATAACGCGGCAGAACTCTGGCAGGGCAATGGAGCTATTCAAGCCCGGTGTGCGAAATGAATTCGCTTTTACCACTTGGGCAACTGAGATTGTTGTATCCTCTAATATTAAATTAGTAAGTTGGGCGCAGGCGCTACGTAGGTTGCTTTGCGCATTGGCTAGTGAGCTTGCGCCAATTAGGCTAATGAAAAGTAAGAATTTTGCGAATTTTGATTTAGGCATATCCATATTATCCTTTTCAAAAAGGTAATTTATTTAGCAGTGCGACCCAAAAAGGGTACCAAAACTGGGGTATTTGCCAAGTAACTTTGATACTCGGGATCAGATCCCCAGCGCTCCTGTCCACTTGCTTCTAATAGTCTGACGCCACTAACTTTAATTAATAATAAAGTTACGAAGATAGGCGATATCAAAGTTATAAGCTGCCAGCCTGATAGCGCGGGAAAAGCAGCAACTGTAATTCCTACCCAGAGAATAATTTCTCCAAAATAATTAGGATGTCGCGTTATAGACCATAAACCAGCTGTTATAAAACTATTACTATTTTCACTATTTTTTCGAAAAGTTGTTTTTTGCCTATCGGCAATCACTTCAAATCCGAAGCCGAAGGCCCATAAACTACAACCAATAATTAAAAAAGCGTCGATCCCAGCTTGGGTCGTTGAGGTTATGGCAGCTAAGCCTGCTGCCATGGTGACGAATACCCAGCAACCGCCTAAGGTCCAAGTAAAAAGGTAGCGTAGAAAAATTGTTTTCATTATTAAGAATCGGCTATCTTGACCCGCTTTTTTCACTCTCATGAAAAGAAAGCTACCCAGCCGAATTGCCCAGATAGCTATCATCATACTTAGAACCAAGCCGCGGGCATCGAGACTGGGGTGTAGACTGACTGCAGCTATTAGAGCTGCGATATAAGATAGGGAGCCAGTAAGATCAAAGTAGTGTTCGGTTTGATAAATATAGGCCGGAATGAAAACTAGCCAATGCAATATAAAACCAACGCTGGCACAAATCATAAAAAGAGGCATGCCACCCCAATTAACACTTCCCTGATTTCCAGCGAGAACAATACTGCTGGCAAATAGTAAGACAACGACTATGTTACGAATTGATTTCATGCTGCTCTCCTAAAAGTCTACTCGAGCTAACGCTATACCACTTTCGCCTGCTACCGCATAGAGTAGATAAACCTCTCCATCTTCAACGTACAGCGAAGGATCGCGTAATTGGTTTACTTGGCCATAGGCGGTTGATCGCACTGACGGTTCGATGGGAGCATCAGCCCCTTCCCAATCGTATTCTGCGCGCAGAACTTCGACTTCAGGGCTTTCTTGCCAATCATTCCAATCGTCGGTTAATTCAATAGTGGAAAGCATTATAGTCTCTGGAGCATCGCCGACTCTAGTCCAAAATACATAGAGGTAATTCCCACGGATAATGACTGCCGAATGACGCATTGTGGATTCGAATAGTAAGGGGCCGGTCTCAAAATCTGTTAGCCCGTTAGCAGATCGGTAAAATTGACCGGGCATTGCAATGGTGTATGTCATTCCGGCGTGTTTAAAAGCTCGGACATAGGTTCTGCCAATATTTTCCGGCAGCGTTGTAAAATTGATTCCATCTGGGGAAGTTGCCACACGAGAGTGTTGTTGCGCTGCTGCCTCTAAACCGTGAAAGTACATAATAATGTGTCGGCTTTCCTCATCCACATGGACATCGGGTGAGGCGATATGTGGTTCAGTTAGTTCTAGCGCATAATCATGAGACATTTTGACTCCACTGGCCACTCTGCTCGCCACTAATTCGGCAAGTCGTTCTTCAGCAATTGGTGGACGAGCGGTAGCGAAGAACGAATCTTCAATTTTCATTGAGCCAGATTCATGAATCTGCCATGGGCCAATGATGCTATCAGCATAGGCAAGGCGAATATAAAGACCTTTGTGGTCAGCGAAGTAAAGATAATAATTGCCGAGGCGATTAGGTACCCATTCAGGTACTTTGATCATTGATGGGCCTTGAATGTTGATGCCCACACTAGGGTGAATGTCGGGACCAATTAAAGTGCGATCTAGCAGACGAGTTACTTTCACGTTCCCCAAATCAGGTTGTTGAGCATTCACCGAGAGAGAGGGAATACTTAGCAAGAATATTAATAGACAAAAGAAACAAGGACTTATGGATTTTTTTGAACTTTTCATTAGTTGCTCTTTTATTAGTGTTTCAGGACAATGGCTAAGAATATTAGTGCCGCCAGCAAAAGTCCATATGCACATAGTAGGAAGATTCTATGGAATCGTTATTTTAACTTTCTGTTTTTAGTCTTTTGTCTTTAGCAGCAAAAGAACTAGTTTGCCAGCTTAGTTCTATTGATCGGTAAGTCAGCAAAATCTCCTTCACGTTTTTCTGCTGCCGCTGTAATCGCTTCTTTGATCTCTCCGCTTTGCAGCATGCTGGCATTCCAGATTCCAATGTAATCCAGGGTGTCACTTGTGGAGTGGTCTCTGGCGTAATTAATTATTCTTTTGCTTCCATAGACGGCGAGAGGAGCTTTTGACGCTATTTGGGCGGCAGTATTCATAACGCCCTTGAGCATGGTTTCATGGTCGGGATAAATCTCATTGATTAGCCCATGAGTTAAGGCTTCAGCTGCAGTCAGACGACGACCAGTATAGGCAAGTTCTTTGACTACTCCTTCAGGAATTAATTTAGTGATGCGGGGGAAAGTGCCAACATCAGCAGTCATGCCAATATTAATTTCATAAATAGTAATAAATCCGTCAGCGGTCATATAGCGCATATCACAAGCGGTGATTAAGTCAACTCCGCCACCAAAGGCGCCACCTTGAATCGCTGCCAATACAGGTAAGCGGCAGTTATCGAGGCAGGAGAAAGTTTCTTGCATGTACTTTACCGTGTCAAAAAACCTTGCACCTTCCTGACGTTGAAGTTTCTCTTGGGTATCAGTATCCGAACTGGTTTTGATGCTACTACCAAAAACTGACAAATCCAAACCAGCAGTAAAATGTGGGCCAGTAGAAGATATTACAATGACCCTTGCTTGAGAGTTATTGTCGATTTCTTTGACGATAAACGGCAATTCATCCCAAAATTCATGAATCATACTGTTGCGTTTCTCTGGACGATTCAAAACAATATGGGCAATGTTATTCTCAATATTTACTTCGAAACACTTATAATTCAAAAGAAATTTCTCCAACTTTAACTTAAAAATAGCAGTAACTAACCACGACAATAAAAATCAATGGAGTCGCTTCCATTGGATATATTTTGAATCATGGAACTAAATGTTGTGACTCCGGCATTTGTCATTCGCCTTCTACGATCGTCCATATAGGCAGTAAATGAAATTTTTGCAGGATCACTTAAATTAGTTTCGATATCGCTTAGGACCACTGCATAATATTTGGCAATAAAATTTCTGGTAAATTGTTCGCGACGTTCATATGCGTTCAATGCTTCTGCAACTTTTTCTTCATCATCTAGTGAGGAGCTTTTCCAGGCCTCGCACATTGATCGAATTGCAGCCATTTTATCCCCATTAATAAAGCTTCTCGCGTTGGAAATTATTATAAATATGTCTTGTAGCTGATTATTACTAACATTTAATCTGCGTTTAGCAACTGCAGGTCGACTGGCAATTTCTTCCATTAATTTATTTAATACAGCGCGATCAATTTCTTCTGGAGATATAGTGTTAGCTATTATATTAGGACGGCCTGCAGTTTCTTCTCGGACTTGATTTAAGATTTTTTCTTGCTCGAGGCGATCGCTTATGGTCGCTGGTTCAAAATTAGATTGAGCGACTACTAGATTTGTTAGAAGTAAGAGGAAGCAACAACTTGAGCGCGTTAAATTCATGAAATATAGATTTTCTCGATATATGTTTTATAGTGGCAGAAGCTGTCATTCTTCTGACCTGAAAGGGCAGCCTAATTATTTCGCTGAATAAGATTAGGTTCCAGCTGCGGATATTCAATTCCTAATTGATCGAGGTAAGTTTCGTAACGGGAGGGATCATAATACAGCTCTTCCAGTAATGGTTTAAACTGTGCCATGATCTCAGCGTTTTTCTCGATAGCGGGTGCATCATCTGGCCCGATAAATGGCTCGTACTGCACGTCGGCAGTTTGCACCTCCTTAAAATAATCATGGGCATCTTCAACTAGAGTTTGGTCTGTTACGAGATCTAACATGGTAGCAGCAACCACCTTGGCTCCCGCTGTAGCACCCTTATGCGCTATAGGAGTAGCCATTGCCATGGCACTGGACCAATGATGGCCTTGCAGTCCTCTCACATTAGCAGGGTATCGAAGAGTTACCGTTGGCACGCTCCAGGAAATATCGCCAATGTCATCTGAGCCACCAGAAATTGGGCTTTCAGGAGGTTCGCCGATTCCTGACAAATCAGTTGCCAGGCCTTGCGGGTCTTCTGATCCCATCAAAGTTTGTAAGGCCTTCGCAAATCGCTGATCGTCTTCAGACCAAGTAGGCAGTCCAACGGCTTTTATGTTTTCGTTCATAGCAATGGCGATAGGCTGATTGAAATGCCGCGGCCATGCTGCGCCGACAATCCGTCGGCTAACGCTGGTATCAGTCATGATCGCAGCACCTTCGGCAATTCTTTGTAGTGTTGCAAAATTATTACGAATGTTTTCTGCAGTTATTTCTCGAATGAAATACCAAACACTGGCATAGGAGGGCACAACATTGGGTTGGTCGCCTCCATTGCTAATTACGTAGTGTGATCTTTGTAGAGGGTGCAAGTGTTCACGGCGGAAATTCCAGCCGACATTCATGATTTCAACGGCATCCAGCGCGCTGCGTCCTTTCCAGGGGTCGCCGGCGCCATGAGCGGCTACGCCATCAAAAAGATATTCCACAGACACAAGACCAGTGCCGCGGGCATCCCCCCAAGACACGCTTAGATTGTTAGATACGTGGGTAAATAGAACTGCATCGACACCATTGAATAACCCATCTCTAGCATACCAAGCCTTCGTTGCCAGTAATTCTTCTGCTATACCAGGCCACAATATGATTGTTCCGGGTAAGCCATTTCGTTCCATGATCTCTTTTACAGCAAGTGCTGCAACAATATTTACTGCCTGACCTGAGTTGTGACCTTCGCCATGACCCGGCGCGCCATCTATCATGGGCAGTCTGTAGGCAACACCTGGCATTTGAGAGGCGCGAGGGATGCCATCGACATCTGAGCCTAGAGCGATAACAGGTTCACCGCTGCCCCAACTGGCCCACCACGACGAAGGTATGTTTGACACACCCAATTCAATATCGAAGCCGTTTTCTGCAAGGATGTCGGTTAAGTATCGTTGTGTCTCAAATTCCTGAAAGCCGAGCTCCGAGTATGAAAAGAGCGTATCTACAATCTCCTGAGTCATTTTGGACATGGAATCAACTGACTCGGCTGCATCGGCCTTTAGGCCACTAAACTGGCTCGTATTTTGAGCGATAATGCTAGTGCTAAATAGGGCAATTAGTAACGAGGGTAGCAAATGGCCAAATTTCATAATGGAACCTGTTGTAGAGTTTATCGAAAACCAAGGTTACGACTTTTTCCAGCGTCTCGCTACTTTCCGATAAAGAAGCTCAAAGTAGAAGCCAATTTCACTTAATGATGTTGACCTAGGTAGTTTGTTTATACCTCCTCCTCAACTTCACAGACTGGATTGACATGCTATTTCTGCGTTTCCAATTGATAAAAGTAGTTGCAGCTAGCTACAGTTATTTACGCCAAACTCTCACGTTCTCTCTCAACCAGCACTCTGCGTAAGATTTTTCCCGCGGCTGATTTTGGTATTTCATCAATTATTTCCAAGCGACGAATTTTTTTGTGTGGTGAAACTTTTTCGGCCACGTAAGTCATTATTTCTTCAGGAGACGTGTCTTCTTTCAATACGACAAACGCTTTGGGTACTTCGCCAGCTTCTTCGTCTGGACTGGGTATGACAGCGCAATCTGCGATGGCAGGATGGCCAAGGAGTACAGCTTCCAACTCGGCTGGAGCAACCTGGTAGGCTTTGTATTTTATGAGCTCTTTTACCCGATCTACGATGTAGAAGTACCCGTCTTCGTCGGCATAGCCAATATCGCCCGTGTGAAACCAGCCTTCGTCATCAACAGAATGATCGGTTGCCGCTTGGTTGTTTAAATAGCCAGCCATCACATGGGGGCCTCGTACCAAAACTTCGCCACGTTGGTTTACTCCTAGGTCTTCACCAGTTTCACTATCTATTATTTTAGATTCGGTATTAGGAAGCGTCGGCCCTACCGCGCCGGTCTTATCAAAGCCATCAGATAGGCGAGTAATGTGGCAAGCACCGCTAACTTCTGTAAGTCCATATCCCTGATATATGGCCGAGTTCATCCGCGTTGCACAAGCCGCTTCCAACTCCTGACCTAATGGAGCGGCACCGCTGCTAATTAGTCGCACACTCGAAATATCGTAGTTATCAACCATTGGCTGTTT